>JARRJX010000636.1:0-2935 GCA_037388645.1 Chloroflexota bacterium | reverse complement strand
ACTATTATCAAAGTCGACGGTCTCAAGACCTACTTCAACACCCTGGACGGGGTTGTCCGGGCCGTGGATGGGGTTTCGCTTGAGATCAAGTCAGGGGAAACGCTGGGCCTGGTCGGCGAGTCGGGGAGTGGCAAAAGCGTGACTGCCTTCACCATCCTTCGGCTGCTGCCGCCCAAGACCAGCCAGATCGTCGAGGGCGAGGTGATCTTCGACCGGGGAGACGGTAGCCCCCCAATCGACCTGACGACGGTTGACCCGAACGGCAGCCTCATTCGCAGCATCCGAGGAAACGAGATCGCGATGATTTTCCAGGAGCCGCTGACCTCGCTCTCGCCGGTGCATACTGTCGGCAACCAGATCGCGGAAGCGGTGGAGCTTCACCAGCAGGTGGGAAAAGCAGAGGCCAGAGAGCGGTCTATCTACATGCTCGAACAGGTCGGGATCGCCAATCCGGACCAGCGTTTCGACGAGTATCCGCACCAGTTCTCCGGCGGCATGCGCCAGCGAGCCATGATCGCGATGGCCCTCTCTTGCAACCCCACACTGCTGATCGCCGACGAGCCGACCACGGCGCTCGACGTGACGATCCAGGCCCAAATCCTGGAATTGATGAAGAAGCTCCAGGATGAGTTGGGGATGGCGATCCTGATCATCACCCACAACCTGGGGGTGATCGCCGAGATGGCCGACCGGGTCGACGTGATGTACATGGGCCGGGTGATGGAGAGTGGCGACGTTCGCACGATCTTCCACCGCCCGTACCATCCCTACACCGTCGGCCTTCTTCGCTCTATTCCCAAACTGGGCGCGCAGATGAAAGAGCGGCTCAGGCCGATCCTGGGCAGCGTGCCCGATCCCTATTCGGTGCCGAGCGGGTGCGCGTTCTACCCACGCTGCCTGGCACCGAAATCGCCTGGGTGTCGAGAAGAAGTCCCACTTGTTGAGATAGACAGGCCACAAAGTGCGCTGCACCTTGTATTCCCAGGCAGGTGGCGTATGAGCGAAGTTGAAAAAAGCAGCATAGAACCATCAAGCCCTATCCTGATGGAGGTTCGGAATCTCAAAAAGTATTTCCCGATCCAGCGCGGTTTCTTCCGGCACGTCGTCGGCCACATCAAAGCCGTGGATGGGGTGGACTTCTTCATACGTGAAGGGGAGACGTTGGGCCTGGTCGGCGAGTCGGGGTGTGGCAAGACGACGACAGGCCGCCTCATCCTGCGTGCCATCGAGCCGACCGAAGGCGAGGTTTTGTATCGCCGCAATGGTGAGATGATCAACGTGGCCCGCGTGCCACGTCGCCAGATGAAAGCCCTCCGGCGGGAGATGCAGATCATCTTCCAGGACCCCTTCTCCTCGCTCAACCCCCGCATGACCGTGATGGACATTGTAAGCGAACCGCTGGTGATTCACGGCGTGGCCCGTGGGTCGGAGCTAAAGAACCAGGTTCGCGATCTGCTTGAGGCAGTCGGCCTCAAAGCGCAGCATATGAACCGCTACCCGTACGCCTTCAGCGGCGGGCAGCGCCAGCGGATCGGCATCGCGCGGGCGCTGGCTCTGCGTCCCCGGCTGATCATCGCCGACGAGCCGGTATCGGCCCTCGACGTTTCGATCCAGGCCCAGGTGCTCTGGTCGAGCATATCAGCGACCGGGTGGCGGTGATGTATCTCGGTAAGGTGGTCGAGCTGGCTGAAGCTGGCAAGCTGTCTACCAACCCGCTCCACCCGTACACGGAAGCCCTGCTCTCAGCCGTCCCACACACCGACCCCGATCAGACAAGCCGCCGGATTCTGCTGCCCGGCGATGTCCCCAGCCCGTCCGACCCGCCGCCGGGGTGCAAGTTCCACCCGCGCTGCCGCTACGCGCAGGACATTTGCTCGGCAGAAATCCCCGAATGGCACGATACGGGCGGCGACCACTGGGTCGCCTGTCACTTTGCAGACGAGTTAAACCTGGTCGGTATCTGATCTGAGGGGAACCAGCCACGATGCCCAGCATACCAAGCGAATTCCTGCCCATCGAACTCGTCTTTAACCCCAATTGGTGGCATCATACGGCATGCATCTCATTTGATGAAGCGTTTTACCTGGATGCTGAGACACGCATTCAGAATGACGTGGTGATGCGCCGTGTGCTGCACGAGCGCTATGGTGAGCTGGGGCTGGGCGAAGCAAGCCCACAGCCGCGCCCCATCATTGGCTCTATGCACGTAGCCGGTGGCTTTGTGATCCCGGCACTGTTGGGTGCAACGATCAGTTTTGCGCCCGACGCCGCCCCTCAGCCACTGCCCCTCGATCTTTCGACCGAGCAGGTCCAACGTCTGGAAAAACCGGATTTCCGCCAGGCCTGGCCGATGGCCCAAATCCTGGCCGATATAGACTCCCTGAAGGCAGAGTACGGGTATGTCGTGGGCGACGTAAACACCGATGGTTTATTGAATGCGGCATATCACCTCTACGGTCAGCAGCTCTTCCTCGATTTTTACCAGGCACCGGATCGAGTCCGGAAGCTGCTTGAGTGGATTGGCGACTTGATCGTTGACGTGGCCCTGACCATACGGGAGCAGACGGGAAGCTGCTCGATCTCCGTTAACCGCATGGTAGAACGGGTCAATCCGGGCCTGTTTCTGCATGCGAACTGTTCGGTCCAGATGATCTCGCCGGAGAGCTACCGCGAGGTTCAGCTGCCGGTCGAGCAGCGCATGGCAGCGCGCATTCAACCGTATGGTATCCACCACTGCGGTGACAACCTGCACCGGATTGCCCAGGTCGATGCAGAGCTACCGGCAACCTTCTTCGACGTCGGCTGGGGTTCCGACGTGGCCCGCTGCCGGGAGCGGCTGCCGGAAGCATTCTTCAACCTGCGTCTCAGCCCAGTCAGGATGCTGCAATGTTCGCCCAAAGAAATCGCGGAGGATACCGAAAAACTGCTGATGACT
>JARRJX010000635.1:0-2561 GCA_037388645.1 Chloroflexota bacterium | reverse complement strand
CTCGCCCCTACGGCCCCTGCGAGTTGATCGCCTGTTATTATCCCCCCGCCACAACCCCCTCGATCACCGCCGCGACCGCCTCCTTCGCCTGGCGCACGCAGTCCGGGATGCCGATCCCGCGGTAGGCGGAGCCGGTCACCGACAGCCCGGCGGGCAGGGCGGCCTCGATGGCGGCGACGTGCTCCAGGTGGCCGATGTCGTACTGGGGATTCGCCTCCCACCAGCGGTAGATGCGGGTCAGCACCGGCTCGGCCCCGATGCCCATAATGTCGCGCAGCTCGCCGCGCACGAGGCGCAGCAGCTCCTTGTCATTGTGCTCCACTGTCGTTGTGCTCCATCATCTGCGGGCTGCGCGCTCCGCCGAAAAACACCCGCAGCAGCACGTAACCCTCCGGCGCGCGGTGATCGAACTTGGTCGACGTCCAGGTGACGGCGTTTATCGAGCGCTTTTCGCTGCGCGGGATGACCAGCCCGAAGCCGTTCAGGGGGTGGCCGATCTGGTCGGCCCGGTAGGCGAGGCTGACCGTCCCGGTGCTCAGGTAGCGGATCGCGGCCAGCCGCTCCGACGCCTCTGGGGCTAAGTCAGCGAGCAGGTCGGCAGAGACGAAGGCCGGGGTGGTCAGGATCACCTGGTCGACTTCGACCGTCTCGCCATCGGCCAGCGTCAGCCGGTAGCCGCCCCCCTCAAGCAAATCAAGCGCCTTGACCGCCGCGTTGAGCCGCAGGTCGCCGGAGAGCCTGGCGGCGAGCGTGTCGCTCAATTCCGCCGTGCCACCCCGCAGCGAGACGAAAAACCCGTGCCGCTTCTCACCAGCGGGGGGAGCGGGCATATTCTTGCGAGCGCGGCGTGCGGCCATCATCCCGCGGATCAGGCTGCCGTGCTGCTCCTCGATCGTCCGGTAGCGGGGGAAGGTCGCCAGCACGCTCTGCCGGTCGGATTCGGCGTTGTAGATGCCGCTCATCAGGGGGTCGGCCAGCCGGTCGACGGCCTCCGCGCCCAGCCGCCGCCCGATGAAATCCGCGATCGTCTCGTCCTTCCCATCGCGCCGGGCCGGGATGACGAAGTCGAGCGCCATGCGCAGCTTGCCGGGGATCGAGATCAGCGGGGAGAGGGCGAAGGGCATGATCCGGGTGGGGATCACCAGCATGACGCCGTCGGGCAGGGTGACGAGCTGCCCTTTCTTCAGCACGAACACCCTGCGGGCGGCGTCCGGTGAGGAACGAATCCGGCCCGGCCTCAACGACGAACTCGGCTCCATCCGGCCCGGCGACGCGCTCGCTGAGCAGCTTACCGCCCCAGCGGTCGCCCGCCTCAAGCAGCGTATAGGACAGGTCGACGCCCTGCTCGGCGGCCATCCCCTCTAAATACCAGGCGCAGGCCAGCCCGGTGATCCCCCCGCCGACGACCGCCACGCGCAGGGCGGGCGGGCCGCCGGGGGTGGCCGACGAATCGACGCGTTGGGTGTGGTCAGCGGCGGGTGTATTCATGGACGAACTCCGCGAGTCGTTTCACGTTGTCGGGGGGCGTGGTCTTGAGGATGCCATGCCCCAGGTTGAAGATGTGGCCGTGCCGCCCGGCGGCCTGGTCGAGCACGGCCTTGGCGCGCGCCTGCAACGCATCCCAGGGGGCGAGCAGGGCGATCGGGTCGAGGTTGCCCTGCACGGCGACGCCGGGGCCGATCTGCTCCCAGGCAACGGCAAGGTCGATCCGCCAATCCACGCCGATGACATCGCCGCCCGCGTCGCGGATGTCCTCCAGAAAGCCCGCCGTGCCCGTGCCGAAGTGGATGATCGGCACGCCCGCCTCGCGCGCGATCTCAATCGCCCGGCGGGTGTAGGGCTGGACGTGGGTGCGGTAGTCGCTGGGGCTGAGCGCCCCGACCCACGAATCGAACACCTGGAGGACGCGCGCCCCGGCCTCGGCCTGGGCCTTGAGGTATTCGCCCACCACCTGGGCGAGCTTCTCCATCAGCTTATGCCAGGTCTCCGGCTCGGCCATCATCAGCCCCTTCACCCGCTCGTGGTTGCGGCTCCCGCCGCCCTCGACGGCGTAGGCGGCCAGCGTGAAGGGCGCGCCGCTGAAGCCGATCAGGGGCAGGCCGAGCGGGTCCAGCTCGGCGCGGGCCAGCCTGATCGCGTCGAGCGTGAAGGCGAGCGTCTCCTGGGGGGGCGGCACGCGCAGCCGCTCGACGTCGGCGGCGGATCGCACCGGGTTGTGGAGCACCGGCCCCTCCCCAGCGGCGAACTCAAGCGACAGCCCCATGCCTTCCAGGGGCGGGAGGATATCGGCGAAGATGATCGCCGCGTCGAGGTCGAAGGCGCGGATCGGCTGCATGGTCACCTGGCAGGCCAATTCCGGGGCTTTGATCAATTCGAGGATCGAGTACTGCTCGCGCAGCGCCCGGTACTCGGCCATGTAGCGCCCGGCCTGGCGCATCAGCCAGATCGGGGTGGCGTCGACCGGCTCGCGGCGGATCGCTTTGAGAAAGCGGCTGTTGGATGGATCGGTCATGGGTGTTTGATTATCTCGCTCAGTTCCAATACGTGTCTGTCGATTGTTG
>JARRJX010000634.1:0-2737 GCA_037388645.1 Chloroflexota bacterium | reverse complement strand
CACCTACCAGCGGCTGTACCGGCGCGAATGGGCCGGCGCGGGGCGCGAGTCGTGAGGCGCACTGTAGCCGCTACCTCGCCACCGAGCCCGGGCGAAAGGTACCCGGACTTTGCCTTCAACCTCCGTGAGCTGGGCGGCTCCATGGGAGACTTTGGCACGCTCTTCCCGCTGGCGGTTGCCTACATCGCCGTGAATGGCCTGGATCCGGCGGGGCTGTTCATCATGCTCGGGCTGACAAACATCGCACTGGGCCTGATCTACCGGCTGCCGATGCCGCTGCAGCCCAAGAAGGTGATCGCCGCCGTGGCGATCAGCCAGGAATGGTCGCCCGCGCTGATCTACGCCTCCGGACTGGGCCTGGGTCTCACGTGGTTCTTTCTGACGTTCACCGGGCTTTTGCGCAAGCTCATCCAGTGGACGCCCACCTTTCTCGTGCGGGGCATCCAGCTGGCGCTGGGGCTGGCGCTGGGATGGCGGGCGATCAAACTGATGGCGCCGGCACCGCTGCTGGGCGCCCTGGCGATTGGTATCGTTCTCCTGCTGCGCCAAAATCGCCCTGCTCCGGCGTCCGTCGTGTTGATCGCCCTGGGCGTGGGCATTGCGGCCTGGCGCGGCGACCTGCCCCAGCTCAAGCTCGCCGTCACCCTCCCGCCGCTGACACCGCCGCGTCTTGCCGACGTCTGGCAGGCGATGCTTCTGGCGGGCCTGGCCCAGATCCCGCTGTCGGTCACCAACGCCGTGATGGCGACGGCCGTGACAATTCGGGACTATTTTCCGGAAAGGCCGGTGAGCGAACGCAAACTCATGCTCAACATGGGCGCCATGAACACCGTAGCCGCCTTCTTTGGCGGGATGCCGATGTGTCACGGGGCCGGAGGTCTGGCAGCACAATATTACTTTGGCGCGCGCACCGGCGGCACACCCATCATGGAAGGCCTTATCGAGGTGGGCGTCGGGCTTTTTCTGAGCCGGTCGATCGCCGACATCATGGTCGCGTTTCCGATGGCTCTCGTCGGAGGGATGCTACTGCTGGTGGGCATACAGCTCGGTGCCCCGGCTTTCCGACTGCGCGGGTGGCCCCTGGTGCTGGCTTTGTTGACCGTTGCGATCTCTACAGTCACCAACATCGGCGTCGGCTTTGTCATGGGGTTGGGTCTCTCCTATCTCGTACGCGTGCTGCAGCGCCGCGGCGTATTACCTTGTCTCTGTACCACGGGCGGCGATAGCCAGTCCGAACGTGGCGGCCCATCAGACCACAACCCCTCGCCTGGATCAACCAAGGAGTCACCAGATGAATGAAACCACGCCCGCAATCCAGGTCGCGGGCCTGACCAAGCGCTACGGCACGCCGGAAACCGGTGTGCTGGCCGTAGATCAANNNNCGTACAACGCGGCGAGGTGTTTGGCTTTCTCGGTCCCAACGGCGCAGGCAAGACCACCACCATCCGCATGCTGACAGGGCTCTCGCAACCCACCACCGGGCATGCCCGCGTGCTGGGCATGGATCTGCTCCGGGAAGTGACACACATCAAGAAGCGCATCGGCGTGGTGCCCGAGAGATCGAACCTGTACGACGAATTGTCGGCTTTGGTAAATCTGATCTTTTCCATGCAACTCTATGGCATGCCGCGTCGCGAGTGGGTCGACCGCGCCGAAACATTGCTCAGCCGCTTCCGGCTATCCGAAAAGCGGGACACTCCCTTTGCCCGGCTCTCCCGCGGGATGAGACGGTCCCTGACGGTTGCCGCGGCCCTGGCACACCACCCCGCCCTCATCTTCTTGGACGAACCCACCACGGGACTGGACGTGCTCAGTGCCCGGAACCTGCGCCGGACGATTGACCGCCTGCGTGACGAGGGTGTGACCGTGTTTTTGACCACCCACTATCTGGATCGTGGGCGAAGATGTGATGGAGAGCGTGCAGGCCGCCGTGGCCCAGGTGCAGGCAGAGGGGCGGAGGATGCTGGCCCTCAACACCGTTCGTCCCACCCTTGAAGATGCTTTTGTACAGCTCACAGGTCTGAGCACCGAGGTCATGCATTTGGAAAAGGGCGCAAAGGGGAAATAGGATGACGGGCGACGATCTGCGTGGAATGTATTACATCATGCTCAAAGATCTGCGGGCATACTACCTCAAGCCGCCCAACATCAGCTGGGGCATCATGTTCCCCTTTGCCTTTGTGTTGGCGTTCGCCATCCGCGATCCCTCGAATGTGGGCGATCTGTCCCCCGGGTTGTTGGCATTGACGCTCCTGTTCAGCACCAGCAGCATGGAGGCGATCGTCATCACCTTCGAGCGGCGCATCGGCGCGCTGGAGCGGTTGCTGCTGGCCCCCGTACGGCTACCGGCGCTGCTGGCAGGCAAGCTGCTGGGCGGGATGGTATTTGGGTTGATGATCGCGCTCGTCGTGTTGATCGTCGCCCTGTTGGTCTTCGAGAGTGGGCCGGTCAACTGGCTGGTGCTGGCCCTGTCGATGCTCCTGTCGGCGGCGGCATTCTCGGCACTGGGCGCTTTGATCTCTGTGAGCGTCAAAGAGGTGTTTGAAGCCCAAACGCTGGCCAACATGTTCCGGTTTCCAATGATGTTCCTGGGCGGAGTTTTCGTGCCGGTGAGCGCCCTGCCTCACGGATTGCAGATCGTCGCCCGCCTTCTGCCGCTGACCTACGCCGTGGAAGCGCTGCGCGCGGCGCTGGACGGGGGCTCCCTGGCCACTGCCGCCCTCGATATGGCGGTGCT
>JARRJX010000633.1:0-2653 GCA_037388645.1 Chloroflexota bacterium | reverse complement strand
CGGTACCAAAGGAAAAGGCTCGACCGCTGCCTTCATCACCCAGGGGTTGATCGAAGCCGGGCTGAAGGTCGGCCTGTATATCTCGCCTCATCTGCAGGACTGGCGGGAACGTATTCAGATCAACCGCGAGCTGATCGCTGATCAGAAGCTGGTAAAGCTCGTGGCTGACTTCATGCCCTATGGCGAGCGCATGCCAGACCTCAGCGCGTTTGAGGTCACCACCGGCCTGGCGTTCTGGCACTTTGCCCGTGAGGGATGTGATATCGCCGTCGTCGAGGTCGGGCTGGGTGGGCGGCTGGACGCCACCAGCGTGGTCGAGCCGATCCTGTCTGTGATGACCAACATCAGCCTCGACCATATGCAGTTTTTAGGCGACACGCTCGAAGAGATCGCAACGGATAAGTCTGCGATCGTCAAGCCCGGCACGCCGGTGGTCAGCGCGCCCCAGACCCCCGAAGTAAGAGATGTGATACAAGCCCGCGCCGATCAGGTCGGCAGCCGATTGACCCTGGTTGGGCGCGATTGGTTTTACGAGATCGTTTCTGATGGGTTGGACGGGATGGAGGTGCTGATCGGCGACGAGGGGGCGATGCGTCCGTACTCCCTGGGCGTTCTTGGCACTTTCCAGGCGGAGAACGCGGCGACGGCGTTGGCTGCTCTCCAGGAGATCGATCGGGCGGGCGTCCCGGTTCCACGGAGCGTGTTGCCCGATGCGCTTGCCAACACCCGCTGGCCTGGGCGGATGGAGGTGCTCTCGCTCCAGCCGCTCCTCATCGTCGACGGGGCACACAACGCATACTCGATCCGGCGGTTAGTGGAGGCGCTGGCAAACCTGGTCGGCGACAGGCGGGTGACGATCGTATTTGGCTGCATGTCTGACAAGGACAGCCGCAGTATGCTGGGCACGCTGCTGCCCGTGGCCGACCGCCTGATCCTGACTCAAGCCGGACATTCCCGCGCGGAAGACGCCGACCGGCTGATGGCCCTGGCAACCGAGTTGATCGGTGAGGGTAGGGGGACACAAATGCCTGATGCTCCACCGGCTGTGATCGAGCGCATGCCCGACGTGGGCAGCGCGATGGAAGCCGCGCTGAAAAACGCTGCCCCCGATACGGTTATCTGTGTGACTGGCTCGCTCTCGGTGGTTGGCGAAGCGCGCACCTTGTGGTTTGGCTAAAAGCAAAGATACTTATAAGTGCCCATCCACCGATCGCCCGATTGGCGGTAAGCTCATCATAGAGTGGTAGAGCGGCACAGCGCCGGTCTGATAATTGGGCCTGATTGAAGCCTCGCTGGTCCCCCTGCGCGACCTGATTATTTACCCCAACATGGTGTCCCCGCTGTTTATCGGGCGCAGCCGCTCCCTTGAGGCCGTTTATGCGGCTCAACAGGCTCATGAGACGATCATCTGCGCCGCCCAGAAAGACCCGGAGCTTGAGGACCCCGGCAAGCGCGACATCTACAATACGGGTGTCGAGCTTGCGATGGGACGCATGCTGCGCATGCCGGATGGGACTCTGAGCGTCCTCGTCCAGGGGAGACGGCGCGTCGAGATTGTCGACTATAAGCAGGATGACCCTTACTTCCGGGTGAAAGCCCATCCGATCGTCGAAAAGACCGACCATACCCACGAGATCGAGGCCCGCATGCGGGCGGTGCTGGCTTTGTTTGAGAAGTGCGTTTATCTCAACCGCAACCTGCCCGAAGACGCCTACATCTTTGCGATGAACATCGAGGAGCCGGGCTGGTTGGCCGACCTAGTGGCGACCACCCTGGACTTGGCCACAGCCGAGCGGCAGAAGCTGCTGGAGATGTACGACCCGGCGGATCGTCTGCTGCGGATGAGCATTCTGCTGGGCAAAGAGCTTGACGTGTTGGAGCTGGAAGACCAGATTCACGACCGGGTTCAGCAGGCCGTCGATAAATCGCAGCGCGAGCTGTTCCTACGCGAACAGATGCGAATCATCCAGAGCGAGCTGGGGGAGACCGATGTCTTCCAGCAGGAGGTCGCCGAGCTGTACGATAAATTTGAGGCGATCAAGATGCCCGATATGGTCAAGGAGAAGGCCAGCAAGGAGCTTGGTCGCCTGGCTGGCATGTCTCCTCTCGCTCCGGAAGTCGGGATCATCAGAACCTACCTGGATTGGCTCCTGGAGCTTCCCTGGGCGAACGAGACGGAAGACAACCTCGATATCGACCACGCCGCCAAAGTCCTGGACGAAGAGCATTATGGCCTTGAGAAGGCGAAAGAGCGCATTCTGGAGCACATCGCCGTCCGCAAGCTGGCCCTGGATAAGATGAAGTCCCCGATCCTGTGTTTTGTCGGGCCTCCTGGGACGGGCAAAACCTCGCTGGGCAAATCGATCGCCAAGGCGCTTGGCCGCGATTTCGTCCGGGTATCTCTGGGTGGGGTGCGTGACGAGGCGGAGATTCGCGGCCACCGGCGAACGTATATCGGGGCGATGCCCGGTCGGATCATCCAGATCATGCGCCGCGCTGGCTCGATCAACCCGCTGTTCATGCTGGACGAGATCGACAAGCTGGGCGCTGACTTCCGGGGCGACCCGTCTGCTGCGCTCCTGGAGGTGCTTGACCCTGAGCAGAACAACGCCTTCTCCGATCATTATCTGGAGGTGGACTACGATCTGAGCAA
>JARRJX010000632.1:1479-2747 GCA_037388645.1 Chloroflexota bacterium | reverse complement strand
ATGATCGAAGACGGCGAGAAGGTCTATACCTTCCCTTTTACCGGCTACTGGGTCGACGTGGGCACCATCGACTCCTACTGGGAAACGCACATGGACCTCCTGGCGCACCCCCCTGCCCTGGATTTGAACGACCGCTCCTGGATCATCCATACGCGGAGTGAGGAGCGCCCGCCGGTGCGCATGGAGGCAAACACAACCATCCGTGACAGCCTGATCACCGATGGATCGATCATCGCAGAAGGCGCGACTATCGACCACTCGGTGCTCTCGGCGGGGGTCTACGTTGGCCGCCAGGCGGTCGTGCGGGAATCCATCATCCTGACAGATACTTACATCGAAACCGGTGCCGTCGTGGAACGCTCAGTCATTGACAAAGACTGTGTCGTTGGTCACAATGCACGTGTAGGGAAAATCGTCGAAGGTGCTGGCGACCTGGGAATCGTGACCATCGGCAAGAACACCCAATTGCCAACAGGGATCGTCATCGGGCGCGGCGCGAGAATAGGCTCAGACCTGAGCGCCGACGAGTTCAAAACCCCGACCATCCCAGACAACGAGTATATCCATTCAGCCGTTCGCACAGATTATTAACAAACCGGGAATCTCGACCAAACCGTCAGCATGTAGTGGCCGGAAGAAGGGTTATTATGGCTCCTCAGATTTACTTATCGCTCGCATTCCACAACCATCAGCCGGTTGGCAACTTTGGATGGGTTTTTGAAGAGGCCTTCGAAAAAGCTTACCTGCCCATGGTTGAATGCCTGGAGCAGCACCCGTCCGTTCGAGTAGCCCTTCACTACACCGGGCCGCTTCGAGACTGGATCCTCGAAAACCGGCCTGACTTTTTCCCCAGGCTGCGACTGATGGTCGAGCGCGGACCGGTAGAGATCATGTCCGGCGGCTACTATGAGCCGATCCTGGTTTCGCTCAGCGATGCCGACAAGCTCGGCCAGATCAAGAAGCTGAACGAGGCCGTGCAGGATGACTTCGGCATTCAACCCACCGGCATGTGGCTGGCCGAGCGCGTGTGGGAGCCTCATCTACCCCGCCCCCTGGCAATGACCGGAGTCCGGTATACGATCGTCGACGACGCCCATTTCAAGGGTGTGGGCTACCGGGACGAAGACCTCTTTGGTTATTACGTCACAGAGGAGCAGGGGCACAAAGTCAGCGTCTTTGCCAGCTCGATGGAGCTTAGATACTCCATTCCCTACCAGAAGGTAGACCATATCATCGACTGGCTGCGGGAGCAGGCCGACTCGGAAGGC
>JARRJX010000632.1:0-1405 GCA_037388645.1 Chloroflexota bacterium | reverse complement strand
CGACGACGGCGAGAAGTTTGGAATCTGGCCGGGCACCTACGATCACGTCTGGAAAAACGGCTGGATGGATCGGTTTTTTAGCGCCCTGGAGGAGAACTCGGACTGGCTCGAAACGATCTCGCCAGGGCAGGTGTTGAGAACCTTACCCAGCCTGGGCCGGATTTACCTGCCGACGTCCTCGTATGCAGAAATGGGGGAATGGTCGCTGCCTCCCGACGAAGCCTGGGAGCTACCCCATCTCAAACACCAACTGGAGCAGGAAAGACGGCCTGTCTTTATCCGGTACATGCGGGGTGGCTTCTGGCGGCAGTTCATGGTCAAGTACGAGGAGGTCAACCAGCTTCACAAGCGGGCGATGTGGGTCAGCCGTAAAGTACACGCCATGCCTGAGGGCAAAGCCAAAGAGCAGGCACTCGATCATTTATGGGCGGGGCAGTGCAACTGCGGCTACTGGCACGGGCTGTTTGGGGGCATCTATCTGTTCCACATTCGTGAAGCCGACTACCGCCACCTGATCAGCGCGGAGAACCTGGCGGACGGATTGGGAGATGACGAGGCCGACCCCTTTGCCCACGTGGAGGCGACAGACTTCGACGGCGACCTGCGGGACAACCTCGTCGTGACCACCGACCGCCAGAACATGGTATTCCGGGTGGAGCACGGCGGCGCACTCGTCGAATGGGACTACCGGCCAGCGGCCTACAACCTGTTAAACGTGATGACCAGGCAGCGCGAAGGCTACCACAAGGACCTGGTGGCTGCCGCCGAGGCAGATGCCGTCATCACACCGGATCGGGCGCACAGTGACGTGGCGCAGAACATTCACAGCGATACCGTACGCGCCCGCGAGGCCAACCTCCAAAACAAGCTCATCTACGACTGGCACCGCCGCGCCTCCTTCCTCGACCACTTTCTGGGGGATACGGCCAAGCTCGATCACTTCTACCGCAGCAAGTACGAAGAGCTGGGGGATTTCGTCAACCAACCCTACGAGCACGAGATCGAAGAGACGAAAGATGGGTATGCACTCCTGATGCGGCGGCACGGACAAGTCTGGCAGAAGGCCATCCAGGTCCCGGTTACTATCGAAAAGCGATTCTTCATTCAACCGGGGAGCGACCAGCTACTGGTCGATTATCGCCTGACCAACGGCGAGGGCGGCCCCCTTAGCTCGCGGTTCGGCATTGAGACGAACTGGGGCTTTGCTGGTGGGGACGACGAGAACAACGCCTATCTCAGCGTGGGCTTCGGGCGTTTCTCGCTTGGGGAGATCGCCGCCGACAACCAGATCACCGACTTCACGATCACCAGCGACCTGTGGAAAACCCAGATAGACGTGCTCTCCAGCCGCTCGACGACAATGTGGCGCTTCCCCCTGGAAACAATCTCTAATTCGGAGGCAGGC
>JARRJX010000631.1:0-2502 GCA_037388645.1 Chloroflexota bacterium | reverse complement strand
GCTTTGCTGACCGACATCCTCAAGGAGCGCTGGGGTTTTGAGGGCTACGTGCTGACCGACTTTATGTTCGGCATGCGCAACGCCAAAAAAGCAGCCCTGGCCGGACAGGACCTGGAGATGCCGTTTCAAATGCACTACCACCAGCATCTAAGGCACCTGGTCGAGAGCGGTGAGGTCCCGCTGGAAGTGATCGATGATTCGGTGTTGCGCATATTGCGCCAACGGCTGCGTCTGATCCGGGCCGGCGACTATGATGCAGCCCAGGTTGGTAGCAAGGGCCACCGCGCGCTGGCGCGAGAGGCGGCTGAAAAATCGATCGTGCTGCTGCAAAACAAAGGGAACCTGCTCCCGCTGCGGGATTTGGAGAAAATAGCCGTCATCGGCCGGCTGGCCGATACGCCGAACACCGGCGACAGCGGCTCCAGCGACACCCGACCCGCCTACGTGGTCACCCCGCTCGCCGGGATTCGGACCGCGCTCGAGGGCCGGGCGGAGGTGGTGCACGACGATGGCCACGATCTCGAGCAGGCCAGGGCCGCCGCCCAGACCGCCGACGCGGTGGTGCTGGTCGTGGGTTACACACACACGGACGAGGGCGAGTTTCTCGACCCCGACACCATGCAAGACTTGGCCGCGCTCTTTCCCCCGCCTACGCCGGAGGAAGCGCCCGTCGTCCAGGGGTTCATGCAAGGGGTGGCGGAACAGCCGCAGGACGCCATCTTGACCGGCGGCGACCGTGATAGCCTGACCCTGTCACCCGAGGACGAGGCGTTGATCCAGGCGGTCGCCGACGCGAACCCACGGACAATCGTCGCGGTGATGGGAGGCAGTGCGGTGATCATGGAGGCCTGGCGCGAGCGTGTGCCGGCCATCCTCATGCTCTGGTATCCCGGCATGGAGGGCGGCCACGCCCTGGCCGATATCCTGCTGGGCCGGGTCAACCCGAGCGGCAAGCTGCCATTCGTCATTCCCCAGCGGGCACAAGACCTGCCCCTCTTTGACAAGAACGCGACCCAGATTGAATACGACCTGTGGCACGGCTACCGCAAGCTGGAGCGCGAGACCCACGCCCCGCTGCTGGTGCGCCTGAAGGTGACCAATACCGGAGCCCATGCCGGCGAGGAGATCGTGCAGCTCTACGTATCGGCCGTCGACTCTGCCGTGGAACGCGCCCCCAAGGAGCTCAAGGCCTTTGCCCGCGTCGCCCTGCAGCCCGGCGAGACCAGGACCGTCGAGTTCGCGGTGCCCGTCTCCCGACTGGCCTATTACGACGAGGGCCGGGCCGATTTCGTCGTGGAGCCGCTCGAATACGAGGTTTTCGTCGGCGCGCATTCTTTGGATCCGCAGGCCCTGAAGGCGCGTTTTGTGGTCCGCGAGCAATAGGACCAACGATAACCCCTGTGGGCGGCACAAGCGGGCAGGGACGTTCTGATGGCAAAACAAACCGCAAATCCCGGCGAGGAACCAGCCGACCAAAAGGTCGAACTGTCCTATCCTCCAGCTCCTGACGCCCGGCGCATCGCCCTGCGCGTCACCTCAGAGGCAGAACGCGCGTTGCGCGCCGGACATCCTTGGCTGTTCGATCAGGCGATCCGCCACCAGAGCCACGAGGGGCGTCCCGGCGACTTGGCCGTCGTCTTTGACCGCAGACGCCGCTTCCTGGCCGTGGGCCTGTACGACCCGCACTCTTCGATCCGCGTGCGGGTTCTGCAACACGGAAAGCCGGCGACCATCGATCAAAGCTGGTTCCAGGCCAAGCTGGCTGCGGCAGCCCGGCTGCGCGCCCCGCTGCTCGAAGGCCCCCCAGAAACGGCCACCACCGGCTACCGCCTCGTCCACGGGGAAAACGACAGCCTGCCCGGCCTGGTCGTCGACCGCTACGCACAGACGCTGGTCGTGAAAGTCTACACAGTTGCCTGGATACCGCACCTGCGCGATGTGCTGTCCGCACTGGCCGACACGGTCCCATTTGAGCGTCTGGTTCTACGCCTCGGCCGGGCAGCGCTGGAACACCCGCAGGAGCTGTACGGTCTGGACGACGGCTCAATCCTGGTCGGCCCGAATCTCGACGGCCCGGTGATTTTTCAGGAAAACGGGCTATACTTTGAGGCCGATCCCGTGCACGGACAAAAGACCGGCTTTTTCCTCGACCAGCGGGACAACCGGGCGCGCGCGGAAAAGCTCACCGCCGGCAAGGCGGTGTTGAACGTCTTTGCCTACACAGGCGGATTCTCCGTGTACGCCGCGCGCGGGGGCACACGAGAAATAATCAGCGTCGACGCCAGTGTGCCGGCGTTGGAAGCCGCGGTCCGCAACATGGCACTCAACCGACACATCCCGTCTGTAGCAGCCGCCTCTCACGAGACCGTGGCCGAGGACGCATTCGAAGCCCTGGATCGGATGTCAAAGCGCGGTCGCCGCTTTGACGTAGTGATCGTCGACCCGCCCGCGTTCGCCCAGAGGCAAAGCCAGGTACCGCAGGCGCTCGCGGCCTACGAGCGA
>JARRJX010000630.1:0-2765 GCA_037388645.1 Chloroflexota bacterium | reverse complement strand
TATTCGTACGCCAGGTCGTTTGTTTTGTAAAGTGCTGACTCAGTCTACGCTGTGCTAGACATGAGCGTGAGCGTTTTACCTGAACGAGGTTTCGTGTTCAGAACCTGATACGCTCACTTGTTAAAGTACGAAGGGATTGTAGTACAAATGTTCTATTGTGTCAAGTTGACTATCGCAAGGAAAGGGGAAACAGCGCTTTCGCACTGTCCGCATTCCCCTTCCCGCTAAAGCAGGGAGTCCCTGCGGAGGTTTTTATGGAAATCAAACGCCCCGATCTGGACAACATCGATCCCGCCGTGCGAGCCTACATCGAAGCCCTCGAAGCGCAGATAGAGCAACTGCACCAGGGCAGGAAAGCATCCCACCACAGCGCCGCCGTAGAAGAACCCAACGAACCGCCAACGACGATCAACGTCGTCACCGTCAGCGCATCGGGGCTGATCAAGCGCACGCCGCGCCACCTGTACTCGCGCCAGCGGCGTGGCGGCATGGGCGTCTTTGACCTGCAGACGCCGGAGGACGACCCGCCCGCTCATCTGGCCGCTGCCGATGAGGGCGAGAGCCTGATCGTCGTCACCGACCGGGCGCGCGCCTTCCGCCTGCCGCTGGAAAAGCTGCCCGAGTCTCCCGTGAACGGCCGTGGACAACCGCTCACCGCCCTGCTGGATCTGAACGGTGGGGAGCGCCCCGCTGTCGTGTTTTCCGACCAGGGCGGCGCTTACGTCGCCATCCTCAGCCAGCGCGGCCACGTGCATTGGATGGCCGGCCACCTCCTGGGCGAAAAACTGCTGCCGGGCACGATTCTGTATGACATCAAAAAGCTCGGCCCGCCCGTCGCGGCCTGCTGGACGCCGGGAGACGGCGACCTGTTCATCGCCACCCACACAGGCCAGGCCATCCGCTTCTCCGCGCGGCAGGTGCCCATGCGCGGCTGCCTGGGCATCCGCCTGGAGCGGGACGACGCCGCGGTCGCCATCACCGCCGTGCGCGAAGAGAGCGGCGTATTCTGGCTCGGCGCCGACGGCAAGGGCACGATCCGCCTGATGTCTGGCTTCCGGGCCAACAAGTCGCCCGGGGGCGGGGGCAAGGTGGCGCTCAAGACCGACCATCTGATCGGCGCGGCGACCATCTCGGAAGACGACGACGTTTTCGCCATCTCACGGCTGGGCAAGATCATCCGCTTCCAGGCCACCGAGGTGCCGCTCAAGGAGGGGGTCGTCCAGGGGGTGAGCTGTATGGCCCTGCGCGCCGACGAGGTGGTGGCCCTGGCCGTCAGCGGGTAATGACAAACTGCAATTTTGTCCACACAGCACTATGCCCGATTATACCGATTTCTTTCGCCAGAACATTCACCGGTTGCCGCAGCCGGAACCCTTCCTGCCGTTTGAGTCCCCCTTCCGCGACGTGGACCGCTCGCTGCCCCACCTCTTCCTGTTCCACGAGGTGCGCCAGGCGCTGCCGGATGCATATATCGACCTGGCCTTCTTTCCCACCGCGGCCCAGCGCGAGCTGTTCGAGCGAGAAGGCGTGCCCTTCCTCCTCGGCACCCAGTCGCTGCGCCCCGCCGACGCGTTCGATCTGGTGCTGATCTCCAACGCCTACACGCTGGAGCTGATCAACCTCCCGTACCTGCTGCTGCGCTCCGGTATCCCGCTGTTTGCTAGCCAGCGCGGACCCGAGTGGCCCGTCATCCTGCTGGGCGGGTCGAACGCCATGGCGGCTCAGGCGGTGATCCGTGAGGACGGGGACAGCCTGGTAGATGGGGTGTTTTTCGGAGAAGGAGAGAGGGTAGTCGGGAAGCTGACGCGTTTTCTGGAATGCGAGTCAGCGAGTCGGCGAGTGAGCGATAAGCGTGCATCGCTGATACGAGCGTCACGGGAAGTACCGGGACTCTGGGCGGCGGGCTCGCTTCAAAGAACCAACAAGGCCACCTGCCAGACCGAAGCACGTTTCCCGCCCATGACCTATCCCATCCTAAACACCCCTGAGGCCCACACGGCCCACTTGCAAATCACGCACGGCTGCCCGGCGTTCTGCTCCTTCTGCTTCGAGGGGTACGACCGCAAACCGT
The DNA here is from genome assembly GCA_037388645.1 of Chloroflexota bacterium. Taxonomy (GTDB): domain Bacteria; phylum Chloroflexota; class Anaerolineae; order Aggregatilineales; family UBA3940; genus JARRJX01. The sequence continues at coordinate 694 of JARRJX010000630.1, read as the reverse complement.
ACCGCGAGCTGCCCCTAACCGACGCCCTGGCCGCGGCCTATCGGATCAAGCAGACACAGGGCGCCGAAGAGATCAGTCTGTACAGTTTCAATTTCAACACGCACAGTGACATCCTGCCGATGATGCTGGAGTTGAACCGACTGTTTGACCGGGCCAGCCTCAAGAGCCAGCGAGCCGACATCCTGCAGCACACACCCACGCTGCTGGAGGCGGAGGTCGGGGCGGACAAGCGCGAGTTCACCCTGGGGATCGAGGGCATCAGCGCGCGCCAGCGGGCGTTCCTGCACAAGAGCCTGTCCGACGCCAAAGTTACCGCGCTGATCGACCGGCTCTTGGCCCAGCCCATCCGTCGGATCAAGCTGTTCTACGTCCTCACCGGCCACGAGACGGAGGAGGATATCGCCGAGTTCCGCGAGTTCGTCCGTTGGCTCAAAGAGGCCCGCCGCGCCCACGAAAAGCGGCCGCGCGTCATCTTTAGCGCCGGGCTGCTGATCCGGATGCCCTTCACGCCGCTGCGCTACGACCGGTTGTTCCTCGACGAGGCGGATTGGAGACAGATCGTCGGCCCGGTCAAGTCGGCCTGCGAGACGAACGGCTTCGAGTTCCGCCTGGCCTTTGACTGGTCCGCCTACTGCGCCAGCCAGGTGCTGGCGCTGGGCGGCCACTGGCTGATCGAGCCGGTCGTGGCTCTGGC
>JARRJX010000629.1:0-2716 GCA_037388645.1 Chloroflexota bacterium | reverse complement strand
CGCAATGAAGGCCATCGTGGGGTGTTCGTAGTGGTAGGAGACGATGTAGATCGGCGCGTCGTCGGTGTCGTGGTTATTGAACCAGCGGCCCAGGTCGGCCATGTCCCCATCGCGCAGCGAATACAGCTCCGGTTTCAGGCCCCACTGGATGAAGTACGCCTGGTACGTCCCCAGCGCGGCAGCCGTAACGAGCAGCGCGGCGAGCGCGCCCGGCAGCCAATCGGGCAGCCGAACCCGGCGCTCGACGAGGATCAGGATCAGGTCGAACCCGGCTGCCGGGAGCAGCATGGCGATCGGCAGCGCCCCCAGGCTGCGCAGGCTGTGGAACGGCTCGATCGTCAGCGCGCCGGGCAGCAGCATGATGCCAAGCCAGATCACGATCGCCCCGGCAAGCGGCGCGCGCTTGGAGCGGCGCAGCGCGGAAAAGGCGGTCAAAGCCAGCCCCAGGTAAAAACAGGCGGCCCAGAACGGGTCAAAGACCGGCCTGCCGGGTACGTTCAGGTAGAGCAGCGGGTCGCCCTCGAAGCCGAACGCGCCCAGCGCATGGAGCATGCCCTGGGTCGCGGTATATAACATCTCGCCAGCGGGCATGCCCGGCTGGAGGGTGGACACCTGCGCCGCGCGGTGGGTGATGATCTCCGGGTGCCTCAGCAGGAAAGCCCCCATCGGGGCGAACAGTAACAGGCTGACTCCGCCCAGCGCGGCGACGTGCCGCCAGGTCAGGCGTTTCTGTTTCCTGGCGAGTAGCCAGATCAAGCTCGTGCCCAGCGCGAAGGGAACAATCCGGTTGGCGGTGTAGGTGTAGGCGGTTGCGGCAGCCCAGACCCCCGTCCAGATCGCATCCTCAAGCCTGCCTCGCTGCCATAGGCGGGCCAGGCTCCAGAGCAGCAGCGTCACGGTGAAGGTGAAGCTGATCGCCCGCATGCCAAAACGGGCGTTTGAGACCGGCCAGAACACGGTGGCGGTGAGCGCGCCGACGATCAGAGCCAACAGGCGCTCGTGAGGCTGGCCGCGGAAATACGCCCGGCCCAGGCCGAGCATCCCGGCGACGACCACCATCCCCAGGTAAAACGACGCCAGGCGCAGCGCCAGCAGGTCATTCCCTGCCAGGCGCATCAGAAGAGCGGTGACGTAGTGAAAAAGCGGCTCTCGCCCGGTGAAGGCCAGCGTAAAGACCGGGCGCGCCCCGTGGTAGGCGATGCCCCGCCGGTCGATACGCGCCAGGTCACGACAGCGGAATATAGAGAGATGAGCGTGACAGAGAAACGAAAAAGTTGCAAATTATTGACTTAGATTATAAATGTTGATATACTAAGAGTTCACTCTATCTATATGTGTGGCATAAAGAAGTAACTACAGGTCGGTGCTGGCAGTTCATTTCTCAAACGAACAAGGACCGTAGACTGTTCGCGGTTCCTTGTTTTGTGTTGCTTCCAACTGGCAGCCCGTGTTGCTTGGTGACCTTTGAGGAGAAACAAATATTATGACCCGGGAGCGGGGCGCGAAGTCGTATGCACGAATACCGGAAGTTCAGACTCTACCGACCTTGATCGAAGTCCAGCTTGAATCGTTTCGCTGGTTCAAGGACGAGGGGCTGGCAGAGCTATTTGACGAAATTTCTCCCATCGAGAGTTACAACGGCAACCTGAAGCTGTACTTCCCCGGCAAGGGAGAGGAAGCACAGCAATTTGGGCTTAACTACTGGTTTGATGTACCCAAGTATGACGAAGAAGAATGCCTTGAGCGGGACATGACGTTTGCCGCGCCGCTGTACGTGAAGGTGGCGCTGGTCAACGACGAGACCGGCGAGGTGATCGTCTCCGACATATTCCTGGGTGATTTCCCCTTGATGACGAGCCAGGGCACGTTCATCATCAACGGATCGGAGCGCGTGGTGGTCAGCCAGCTCATTCGCTCTCCTGGTGTCTATTTCGACATCGAGAAAGACCCGTCGACGGGCCGGACGCTATCGGCGGCGAAGCTGATCCCCGACCGGGGCGCGTGGATGGAGTTTGAGACCCGCCGCAGCGATTACATCACGATCAAGTTCAACCGCAAGCGCACCATCCCCGTCTCCATCCTGCTGCGGGCGCTGGCTGCGGTCGAGGATGGGCTGGACGATCTGTCCCCGATCAAAACCGGCGAGTCGGACGAGCTGCTGTCCGTTTTTGCCCAGGTGGATAACGACCCCGACCATCCGTTCATCGACGGCACGATCAAGCAGGAGCCGGTCTGGGACAACGGCAAGAAGGATCGCTCGATCGCCGAGCTGGCCCTGATCGAGTTCTACAAGCGCATGCGTCCCGGCGATCCGCCCACGCTCGACAACGCGCGTGAGTATCTGCTGGGGCAGTTGTTTGACCAGCGCCGGTATGACCTGGAACGAGTAGGACGCTACAAGCTCAACCAGCGCCTGGGACTGGATGCGGTTATCCGCCGCAGCCATCGCACGATCACCAAGCGCGATCTGGTCAGCGTGGTCGAACGCATGATCATGATCAACAACGGCATGGCTGACCCGGACGACATCGACCACCTGGGCAACCGGCGGGTCAAGACGGTGGGCGAGCTGATCCAGAATAAGCTGCGGGTTGGCCTGCGCCGGACGGAGCGGGTGGTTCGCGAGCGGATGTCGTTCCGGGAGAGCGAGGGGCTGACCCCGGTCATCCTGATCAATATCCGGCCCATCGTGACCGCGATCCGCGAGTTCTTTGGC
>JARRJX010000628.1:0-2503 GCA_037388645.1 Chloroflexota bacterium | reverse complement strand
CCCTCAAGCATTCATTTTATCACAGAACGCCAAAATTCACGAATCCTAATCGCTAGCTGTCCATCGGTGAATCTTCCAAGGCAACGATGTCGGGCACGAGGCCCACCTCGCCCACCACCTTTTGGGTTACAGCCATACAAGCAGCTAGACTTCCTCTGCCTCTTCGTCTTCTGTCGTTTCTACGATTTCTGTCTCTACTTCCTCGCCTTCCACTGCTTCTATTTCCGCCACTGCCCCCTCTTCTATCTCTGCAATCTCGTATTCCCCCTCGACTATTGGAGGCGGCTCTTTTTCTCCATCTTGCACGCGCCACTCCTGGATGCGCGCTCCCAGTGCGGCCAAGTGCTCGCGCACGACGTCGGTCGGAGCCAGCTCGATGAATAGTTTCGTCCCGATCAGCAGTATTGCTAGGTCATCCAGTTGACCCAGGCCGAGGGCCACGTCGGGGAGGAAATCGACGGGCGAGATGAGGTATATCAACACCGCCGGGGGGATCAGCTTCGTCCAGAAGGGCACGCGGCTATCCCAAAGCAGCCGCCAAGCCAGGCGCCCCTGGCGTATAAAGTCGGTAACCCATCCGAGAACCGTACTCGTGTTCTCGGCAGAGGCCGGTGCCGAAAGTCGTTTCGGGTGTCGATCTGATGGTCGGTCCTCGCTCATCCTTACCTCCTACATTATTATAGCCCTCAACTATAAATACGCAACCTCCGGCGTTGCGTTGCACGGGAAAGTTGTTGGTGATTCTCCACATCGTTGATGTGGTACATTCCAATGTCTTGGAAAGAGGTTTTTTATGGGGGGTGCGGGCAGGCGAAGCGCCCGCCCTCACCCCCCATTTTCTCCTTGCCCACACATGTGGTAAACACCAGTGAAGTTGCCGTCTCATTTGTGTGGAGCTATAATAACCTCGTCATGCGCACGCTTCAACAGTGCTTGCTGGATGCTGATCTGATCCGGTTGCGGGTCATTGCCCGTTTTCGCCGCCCTCCAGTTGACCGAGGCGATGACCGCGCCGCAGGCCGTCGCCGCTGCCTGGGAGGCGCTCCCCGACGACCAGCGCCGGGCGCTGGAGGCGTTGCTCGCCGCTGGCGGACAGGTGCCGTTGAAGGTCTTTGAGCGCGAGTGGGGTGCGATGCGCGCCATGGGCCCGGCCCGGATGGACAGGGAGCGACCTTGGCGGGAGCCAATCTCCCCCGTCGAAGGGCTGTGGTATCGTGGCTTTGTCTCACGTGCCTTCGAGCAAGGCCCCGAGGGGACCTATGAGGCTATCTTTATTCCCCCAGAATTGCACGAATACTCGATGACCGCTCCTGCTCCGTCCGCTGCCATCGCCCTCGACCCCGCCGCCGAGCCCGCCGTCGTGCGCGCGGCCGGTGACGCGCTTCTCGACGACGCCTGCACCCTGCTGGCATATCTGCAGAACGAACGCGTGCGCCCGCAGGTCGATGGCGGCTGGCCCGCGCGCCACGAGTCCCGGCTGATGCGTCGCTTGCGCGATCCAAACCCGGCTCGCCTGACCCTGTTGCATCACCTGGTGCAGGGCCGCAAATGGCTGCGCGTGGTCGATTCGGGACATCTGCGCCCCGAGCCCGGACCTGTGGCGACCTGGCTTCAATCCTCGTCTGAGCGGCAGCGACGCGCGCTCGCCGAGGCCTGGCGGGACGACCCAAGCTGGAACGATCTGTTTCACATCCCGACTTTGGTTCCCGAGGATACCGGCGCTTGGCGGAACGATCCGCTCCTGGCACGGAAGACAATCCTGCACCACCTGAGGGCATGCACACCGGGCACGTGGTACACATTCGACGAATTTGTCAGCGCGATAAAGCAGGCCACCCCCGATTTTCAGCGGCCCGACGGCGACTATACGACCTGGTACATCAGGGATGCGGCTGCCGGTGCGTACCTTTCCGGATTTGAAAGCTGGAATGAGGTCGAGGGAGCGCTGATTCGCTATCTGCTCACGGGGCCATTGGCCTGGCTGGGCTTTGTCAATCTGGGATCATCTGGTCCCGGCGTGCCCTTCACGGCTTTCCGCCTGACGTTGATTGGCGCGGTGTTCCTCGGCCTGGCTGCCCCTCCGCCTGAGCCGGCGCTGGCGCCTCTGGACCTGCACCGTGATTTTCGTGTGCTCGCCCCCCCGGCTCGACGCTATGACCGCTTCCAATTGGCCCGCGTCGCCGATTGGGCGGCTTCTCCTCCCTTGAGGGAAGGCGGTGCCTTTGAGTTCATCTACCGCCTCACTCCAACCTCGCTGGATCGCGCGCGGCAGCAGGGCATTCCAGTGGCGCGTGTGCTAGAGTTCCTAGAGCAGGCGACCGGCGCTCCTGTTCCCCGTCCGATTGAAGCTGCGCTGATGCGCTGGGACGCGCGCGGCGCCGAGGCGCGGTTGGAGCGGGTGCTCGTGCTGCGGCTCGCCAGCGAAGAGTTGATGGCTCAGGTCATGGCCTCTCCACCCGCCCGCCGCCTGATCCGTGAGCAGATCGGGCCGACGGCGGCTCTG
>JARRJX010000627.1:0-2771 GCA_037388645.1 Chloroflexota bacterium | reverse complement strand
CCCGGATCAACCAGTCGATCGCGCTCAGGTCGACCCCCAGCCCGCGCGCCAGGGCGGGTTTGAAGGGGTATACCATCCGGTATGTGGTGTTGAGCACCACGCGCCCAGCGGTGAACAGGATGACCAGGGACCAGCTCAGCGGCGTGTCGTTGGGTTGTTGGGTGTCCATATAGGAGATAAGCCTCGTCGCGGTCGGGGTGCAGTTGGTGAGTGTCAGCCGGAGGTCGGGATTATAGCGCCCGCCAACCGCCAGACGAAATATTGGCAGCCCGGCCCACTTCGACTACCATTTCACGAATGGACTACTTCCTGGCGGGCCTCATCATCTTCGTTGCGATCTTCGTCCAGTCCGTGGTCGGGTTCGGCATGGCCCTGGTCAGCATGCCCCTGCTGGTGAGGTTGTTTGGCCTCCAGGTTGCCATGCCGCTCGTCGCGCTGGTCGGCCTGGTCGCGGAAGGGGGGCTGTTGCTGCATTACCGCGAGGCCCTCAGCCTGAAGGCCGTGGTGCGGCTGGCAGCCGCCTCGCTGGTTGGGATACCCGTTGGGTTGTACGCCGCTCGCCTGGCTGATGAGCGCCTGGTGACGGTGCTGCTGGGCGTCCTCGTGCTCGGATACGTGGCCTATGCCCTGCTTAGCCCGCGCCTGCCGGAGATCAAAGGCCAGGGCTGGGCCTACCTTTTTGGGCTGTTCGGGGGCTTGTTAAGTGGTGCCTATAACACTGGCGGCCCGCCGGTCGTCATCTATGGCGACCTGCGCCGCTGGGAGCCGGGTGAGTTCAAGAGCAACCTCCAGGGTTACTTCATGTTCAACAGCCTGATGGTGGCGGGTTTCCATGCCCTGGCGGGCAGCTACCACCCCCCGTTCTGGGGGTTCTTTTGGGTGGCGCTGCCCGCTGCCGGGCTGGCGATGCTGGCCGGGTTCAGCCTGGATCGGTATATCAACCCGGCAGTTTTCCGCCGGATCGTCCTGGCGCTCCTGGTCGTGCTGGGCATCAGGCTGCTGCTCCCCTGAGCTTATTGTCCTTATCAGTACCTATCCGAATTTTGCGGAGCGAATTTACGGATAGGTTTTACGGCAGGCTGATCTCACACCGCCCCGCCCCCACCGCGCAGGTCAGCAGCGGATCGCCCTGCCAGAGGACCTGGAAATCGCCGTTGCGCCAGAACAGCTCGTCGGGAGCCACGTAGATCGAGGAGCGCACGTAGTGGCACCCGGCGGGCTTGCCGGGATCGTTCTGATCGTACGACCAGATTTGCAGGCAGTCCCCCGCCGGGAACGCGCTGAGCGGCACGTCCAGCCACTCGGTGTCCCACCGCGTGATCGGCAGCCGCGTCTCCCCCCCTGAGCGGCCCGCCCGACACGTTCAGCACGCCCAGCGATTGGTTGTCGTAGATCAGGGCCACGTCTGCCTCGCCCGTTGCGCTCGGCGCGCCCACCTCGCCCCCGGATGTTGGCTCCTCGCTGGGGGCCGGGGTCGGGCCAGCCTGTGCCACTTCCACGGCTGCCTCGGCCACGGCGACCACTGTGGCGTTCAGGTTGTCAGGCAGCCACGCGATGTCGACTCCGGGGTCGACGTCGGTGACGGTCTCCTGCTCGCCGTCCGAGTAGACGACGGCGTAATGCGACGCTGCCGGGGCGGGGATCGTCGGCTGCCAGGAGAGCCACGAGTTGTCGTTCGGCGGGCTGTCGGCTGAGGCGACGATCTGCTCCTCCGTGACGTCGTGCACCCAGTCGCCCCCGCTTGACCACTTGTACTGTTCGGATGAGAGATAGAGTTCCCCGGTGTCCGGGTCGACCAGCGCGGGCAGCACGTCGGGCCGCGCGCCCAGGTCCACGACGTATAGATTCCCGAACTCGTGGGGCAGGACAGCGATCCCAACCTCGCGGTAGGCAGGATTAACGACTGAGTCGTGATGAATCTGGGAGTTCATCCAGAAGTCGATGGCATAATCCGGCGTCGGCCCGACCGCGGCGATCTCGGTGACGGCTATCTGTGCCGGGCTGTTGTAATAGGGCCAGCCGTAATCGAGCGCCCGCCCGCGCGGATTCCGGCCCAGCGCGTCGATGTGGTAACCCTCCCCGCTGGGCAGCTCAGGCAGCGAGAGCACGTACTGGGCCTGATCCATTGCCATCGTATTCAGCACGTCGTTTGGGCGCAGCGGCCACAGGCCGATTGAGATGCGCCACGCGTTCAGCTTGGCGAGGATGTCCAGGGCGAGCGTATCGTAGGGGGGAGGCTGTACGCTCACCAAGACGGGCTCGGTCTGTGTTACCGCTGCTTCGGCAGGGGCCGGTTCTTCCGTCCCTGTCGCAGTGGGGGCCGCTGCTTCGCCTTCTGGTGCTGTTGTCGGTTCCTCTGCCGCTGTCTCAGTAGGGGCTGCCTCGGCAGGAGCCGCCGTTTCCGCAGGCACCGCAGTATCGGCGGCCACCCCGGCGGGTTGTTCGTTGGTGGGTGCGGCAGTGCCAGTCGGGGCCGACGAGCAGGCGGCCAGCGCCAGCGATAAGACTGGCACCAGTGCCACAATAATGATGTGCGTGGGTGGGTGATTTGCGATTTTTATCACCTGATTACTCCGTTTTGGGAAGCCCCTAGAAGCCCCTACTTGTTAGCCTGCGAAAACTACCCTCTTACCAAAGCTCTCTTTATAGTCTACTTCGGTAGACTTTTTATTTCACAATTGCTTGGTTTTAATCTGCGGCGGTTATCAGGATTCTGAAGGTCTACCGGTTACTCCTCCGGCACGCGCTCGATCTTCGCCCCCAGCTCGCGC
>JARRJX010000626.1:0-2730 GCA_037388645.1 Chloroflexota bacterium | reverse complement strand
GTTATCTGCCGACGGCCTGCTGGATGAGGATGCCGCGATGGCGGTTATAAGCTCGATCGGTGAGAGTGACTTCCGGGACGGCCCGCTGGCAATGGTGACCAACCCGGCAACCGGCAACTACGCTGCCGTGCCCTATGACGGCTGGATCCAGGCGATCTGGTACCGCACCGATGTGTTCAACGATCTGGGGCTCGATGCCCCCACCAGTTGGGACTCGATTGAGACGGCCTGCGATACGCTGCCCGGCCAGGACGACCTGCTGTATGCGCTCGGCCTGGGAACCGACCCCGGCCAGAACTACGGCCACCAGATCTTCGAACAGGTGGCGATCTCCAACAACGCCTGGCCCTTCGATGCAGATGGCAACGTGACGATGAACACGCCGGAGATGGTGGCGGCGCTGGACTTCTATACCGGCCTGCAACGCTGTGCAATCCCCGGCCCGCAGTACTGGCGTGGCGCGCGCGAGGAATATGAGTATGGCCGCTCCGGGATGCTGTTCTACTCCACCTACATCATGGACGACCTGGTGGACGGCTCCGGCCTTGAGGAAGGCGGCAACGTAGAGATTGCCGTTGACAACCTGGCGGGCAACACTGGCTTCGCGCCTGAGATGCAGGGGCCGAACGGCTCGGCCACCTACGGTCAGTTGGTCACACTGGGCATCATGCAGGGGGCCGATCCTGCTGCTCAGGCTGTGGTTGAGTACTTCCTGGGCGAGGGCTATCAGGACATCCTGGCGCTGGCCCCGTTTGGTAAGGTTCCGGTGCTGGAGAGCGCGGTCGACGAGTGGAAGTCGAGCAGCGACTACTTCGCCAACTACCCACCGGAAACGCTGGACCAGATCGCGGCTGGCTACAACACCATGCAGCGCTGGCTCTTCCGCCCCGAATATGACTCGGTGGAACGAGCTGTGATCGGCGACATCGAAGGCCGCCTGCTGATCCCTACCGTCATCAGCAATATCGTGTTTGATGGTACGATGACGCCGGAGACCGGTGCCGAATTCCTGCAAACCCAGGTTGAAGACATGGTCGCAGAGCGCAGCGCGGAGTAAACCTCCACGCGGCAGTACAAACGTGCTGCGCGCTCACAGATACACGAGGCTGAAGTAATTCGTTCAGAATCCTTTAGAAGAGAATTACTTTTACCAAGCAAACCGATCAGGTTTGCCGTTCACGACAAGTTTCTAAAAAACCAGAAACTTTCGTGAACCCCTTGATACGGGTTCGTCGAAGGAGCTTTCCAAATGGCGACAGTGCCTAAACCCCGGTCGTTATGGAGAAGCAGCCTGCAAGCACGGGAAGTTCGCCTGGCATGGTTCTTGCTGCTGCCCACCGCGCTGATCGTGCTGGGGCTGGTGCTATTCCCGGCCATCTTCAGCATCTGGATCAGCTTCCACAAGGTTGGTCTCGACAACCTCGGCTCGGTGTTTACCGCTCCGTTTGTCGGCCTGGACAACTTCAAGGCGGTTTTCAACGATTTCGCATTCAAGTTCCAGAATATCAGGCAGGTCGGCGCAGCAGTGACGACCATCATATATGCCCTGGTTGCCACCGTCCTCACACTGGCGCTGGGGCTGATCGCGGCGCTGCTCTTAAACCGGCCCTTCACCGGGCGTGGCATCATCCGCGGCATCTTTTTATTCCCCTACGTCGCGCCGGTGGTCAGCGTGGCGTTTGTCTGGAAATGGCTGCTTGACCCGCGCCCTTCTGGCGTGCTGAACAACGTGCTGATGACGCTGGGCTTGATCGACATCCCCAAAGCCTACCTGGCGACACGCGGGCTGGCGCTGCCGCTCGTGATCCTGTTCCAGGGCTGGCGCTACTTCCCCTTTGCCATGCTGATGATCCTGGCCCGCCTGCAGGCCATCGACAGCACGCTGTACGAGGCGGCAGATGTGGACGGGGCCAGTGTGTGGCAGAAATTCCTGTATGTGACGCTGCCGGAACTGCGCTACGTGTTAGGCGCGATCTTCCTGCTGCGTCTGATGTGGACGTTCAACAAATTCGACGACATCTGGCTGCTCACCGGGGGTGGGTTTGGCACCAGCGTGCTGCCTGTGCTGACCTACCAGTTCAGCTTCCAGACCAGGGATTTCGGCAAAGGAGCGGCCACCGCGATGATCCAGCTCGCTATCCTGGTGGTGTTCCTCGTCATATACGTGGGCATCGTGATGCGCAACGTGGATGAAGAATAGCATGTCCCTTTTCTCTCAAGGCAGCCACAGGAGGTTATGATGGCGAACCGAGCAGCCGCCCGGCCCAGGACGGGCACGTTCATCGACCAACTGGCCGGTTGGCTGAACTGGTGGCGGTTTATCTATTTACTGGGCCTGATTATTTTTCTCTTCATGATCCTGTTCCCCTTTTACTGGATGGTCAGCTCATCCTTTAAGACCGGGGCTGAGATTGCCGGGCGTACGCCAGTTTACATCCCCAGTGCGCTGCGCCTGGACGCCTACCGCGAACTGTTCGACCCGGCCTGGGATCACTTCCAGAACTTCGGAGTCAACGTCTTGAACAGCATCAAGGTGGCGATCCCGACTGCGATCATCGCGGTGATCCTGGCGTCGTTCGGCGCGTACGCGATCGCCCGGCTCAAGTTCCGGGGCAAAGAACTAATGCTAAACAGCGTGCTGATCGTCTACCTGCTGCCAGCGGTGCTGCTGATCATCCCGCTGTTTGCCATGCTGTCGCAGCTCAGCGATCGGCTTGGGTTCAACGTGCA
>JARRJX010000625.1:0-2979 GCA_037388645.1 Chloroflexota bacterium | reverse complement strand
ATCCTTTTCTCCGGAACCCAGCAGCGCAACGTGTACCAGGCGCTGCTCCCCGGAGGCGTCCCATTCGGGACGCGCATCTCGGCGAGCTGAGCAAGGCAGGAAGCACACCATGGCGGAACGGATCGCGACAGCGAGAAGCACGAGCAACATCGCATTCATCAAATACTGGGGAAACCGGGATGATACTCTGCGGCTCCCCTCGAACGGCTCGATCTCGCTGAACCTGGCCGGGCTGGAAACGACCACGACGGTGCGCTTCGCGCCGGAGCTTGAGGCAGACCGGCTCTTCCTGAACGGAGAGGAAGTCGAGGGCAAGGCGCGCGAACGAGTGAGCGAGCACCTCGACCACATCCGGGGCCTGGCAGGCCTGGCGCTCCGCGCCGAAGTGATCTCCGAAAACAACTTCCCGACCGGCACCGGGATCGCCTCCTCTGCATCGGCCTTCGCCGCGCTGACGCTGGCGGCCTGCCGGGCGCTGGGGCTGGATTTGACCGAGCGGGCACTCAGCACGCTTGCCCGGCTGGGGTCGGGCTCGGCGAGCCGGTCGATCCCAGGTGGCTACGTCGAGTGGGTGGCAGGCACAGACCACGACTCGTCCTACGCCGAAACGATCGCCCCGGCGGAGCACTGGCATTTGATCGACCTGGTGGCGGTGGTCAGCGAAACGCACAAGGAGATCGGCTCGACGGGCGGGCATTCGCTGGCGGGCACCTCGCCGCTTCAGGAGGCGAGAGTGAGCGACGCGGAGCGACGCCTGGCGCTGTGCAGGGCGGCGATCCTGGGGCGAGACTTCGAGGCGCTGGCCGAGATCGCCGAGCTTGACACGCTGATGATGCACGCCGTGATGATGACCTCGACCCCCTCGCTGGTATACTGGTCACCGGCCACAATCGAGATCATCAAGGCGGTGCCAGGGTGGCGTCGACGAGGGACACCTGCGTTTTTCACAATCGACGCCGGGCCAAACGTGCACGTGCTGACCACGCCGGAGCACGCACCACGCGTCAGGGAGTGGCTGCTTGGCATGGAGGGCATTGTAAACGTGATCAGCGGCACGCCGGGCGGCCCCACACGCCTGCTGGAGAAACACCTCACCCCACCACACTTTGATCAGTCGGCGGCGGCATCGGTATAATCACTCATTGGATTTCGATCTGGGTATTAGAGCAGAGGATTACTGTCTGATGGGATTAGGAAATACGGGCCTATCGATTCTGGCGTTTATCGTGGTGATCGGCCCTTTGATCTTCATCCACGAACTGGGGCACTTCCTGGCCGCGCGCTGGCGAGGTGTCAAGGTGGAGGAATTCGGTATTGGATTCCCTCCTCGAATGGCGTCGAGGGGGGATTGGCCGCTTCCTCACGCACCACCCGCCTGGCAGTTCTTGCCGCGGGGCCGGTGGCGAACTTCATCATCGCCTTCGTCCTGCTGGTCGGCATGTTCATGATCGGCGCGCCGGTGGAGATGCCGAAGGGCGCGGTCGTCACCCAGGTCGTCCCGGATTCGCCCGCAGACAGCGCGGGCTTACAGGTGGGAGATACGATCATCAAGGCCGGTGACACGCCAATCGAGTGGTACACCGACCTCAGACCGTTCATCCTCAGCCACATAGGCACGCCGATCACGCTGACCGTGCGGCGGGGCGACTCAGTGCTGGATTTCAACATCACCCCGCGCACGGAGTGGCCTGAAGATCAAGGGCCAATCGGCATCGGGATGACCCCGGTGGTAGAGGTCCAGCAGTTCGGGTTCTTCCGGGCGTTTGGCCGCGCGGTAACGGCGGTGTTCGATCTATTCAAAGCCTTTGTCGAAATCCCTGCCGCGGTCATCCAGCAGCAAATCCCCGCCCGCTACCTTCGCCCGGTGAGCATCGTGGGGATCAGCCAGATCGGCGGGCAAGCCATCGACGAATCGTTCACCCAGCAGGCCGCCTGGCCGGTCATCCAACTGACGGCGTTCATCAGCATCGCCCTGGGGATCACCAATCTGCTGCCGCTGCCCGCGCTCGACGGCGGGCGCATCCTGTTCGTGGTAATCGAGGCGCTGCGCGGCAAGCGTGTTGACCCCAAGCGGGAGACGCTGGTGCACCTGGTTGGGTTTGCGATCCTACTGACGGCCATGGTGCTGTTCGTGTACCTGGATATTGTCGATCCGTTAGTCGAGCTTCATTAGCGATGAACGATCAGATTGATGCCACACTTGGGCCGCTTCTGAATACGTTAAGCGATCCAGATCGCCCGCTACCTTCGGCGTTGATCTACCGGCTTGCCAACCCGGAGCCGGGGGACATTGAGGCGCTGAGTGCTGTCTGGGAGCGTGTTCCGGTCGAGCGGCGGCGACTGCTGCTCTCACGAATGGCGGATGCGGTGGAAAGCTCCTTCGACCTCGACTTCAGCGCCGTCGCCCTCTTCGCGCTGGCCGACGAGGACGCGCAGGTGCGCCACTTCGCGCTCCACGCCCTGTGGGAGAACGAACAACCTGAGATCGTGCAGCACCTGATCGGCATGCTCCGGGCGGATCGCGACATGGACGTGCGTGCAACGGCGGCGCAGAGCCTTGGTCGCTTCGTGCTGGCCGGAGAGCTGGGCACGCTGGACGCCGAGAAGGCCAGCGAGGCAGTACACAGTCTGGTTGAGGCCTGGGAGAGCTTTGAAAACGCACTGGACATCCGGCGTCGCGCGCTGGAGAGCATTGCCTATTCGGAGCACGAAGACGTCCCACTCTTCATCAGGCAGGCGACAGAGCATCCCGACGTAAAAATGCAGGCCAGCGCGATCTTTGCCATGGGCCGGAGCGCGGACGAACGCTGGCGGAGCGAGGTGATGGAAGCCCTATACAGCAAGGAGCCTGAGATCCTCTACGAGGCAGCGCGCACAGCCGGAGAGCTGTCCATCGCCGAGGCGGTGCCACGGCTGATTGAGCTGCTGGATCATCCTGACCGAGAGATCAAAGGGGCGGCGATCTGGGCGTTAGGCGAG
>JARRJX010000624.1:936-2656 GCA_037388645.1 Chloroflexota bacterium | reverse complement strand
CGGGGCAAAGAACTGATGCTAAACAGCGTGCTGATCGTTTACCTGCTGCCAGCGGTGTTGCTGATCATCCCGCTGTTTGCAATGCTGTCGCAACTCAGCGATCGGCTTGGGTTCAACGTGCAGGACAACCTCTCGGTGCTGGTGCTGACTTACCTGGCGCAAACCTTACCGGTTGCGTTATACATGCTGACCAGTTATTTTCGTACGATACCCGACGAGATCGAGCAGGCGGGGTTGATCGACGGCTGCTCCCGGATAGGGGTGATCTGGCGAATCACGCTGCCGCTCGCCATCCCGGCGCTGGTCACGGTGGGGATGTACACCTTCATGATCGCGTGGAATGAGTTCCTCTATGCGTTGGTGTTCCTGAACGACCGGGCAATGTTCACCATGCCAATCAAGATCAATGCTATCTTCAACGACCCCAGCCCGCGCCCAAACGTCGTCATGGCGGCGTCGACGATCATGACCATCCCGGTGATCGTCCTGTTCCTGGCTTTTGAACGCTTCCTTGAAGAGGGGTTGACGGCAGGCGGTGTCAAGGGGTAGCAGCCTGATCCGTTATCGGCGCGCCGCCAGGCATTGACGGTAGACTATGGATCGATCTGAGAAAACGCTGGCCGGAAGCTCGACCGCCCGACCGTGCAAAGGCCATCACCGGAGCTAACTTCATGAATATTGGCTTTGTGTCATTCCGTCTGGCGGGGACGGACGGCGTCTCGCTGGAGACGAGCAAATGGGCCGAGATCGTACACCGCATGGGCCACAAAGTTTACTACTTCGCTGGAGAGCTTGACCCACACAGCGACAGCCGTGTGCTGCTTAACGTGCCTATTGCCGGGTCGCAACTGGTCGACCGGGCGCACTTCACCCACTCAATGGCACTCTGGATCACCGAAAAGGCATTTGGGGACATCCAGGAGCATGACCGGCTGCGCATCCGGATGGAGAACGCCACCAGCCATCTCAAGCGGGCTTTAACCAACTTCATCAGCCGCTTTCACATCGACCTGCTGGTGATAGAAAACGTGTTTGCCATCCCGCTCAACCTGCCGCTGAGCATGGCCCTGCGCCGGGTGATCTTTGAGACGAAAATCCCGACCATCGCCCACCACCACGACTTCTACTGGGAGCGCGAGCGCTTCGCCATAACCTGCGTGGACGACATCCTTGCCAGCACCTTCCCGCCCAAGCTGCCCAACATCCGGCACGTCGTGATCAACACCAAGGCCCAGCAGCAGCTACGCGAGCGGGGGTTCGAGAGCACCTACATCCCTAACGTCTTTGACTACGCTACGCCGATGCCCCTGCATGACGCCTTTAACCACGACCTGCGTACCGAGATCGGCCTGGACAAGGATGACATCTTTTTCTTGCAGCCCACCCGCGTGATCCGCCGGAAGGGGATCGAGCTGGCGATCGATCTGGTGAGCCGCCTGGATGACCTCCCGATCAAGCTGATCATCACCCACCACGCCGAGTTTGATACGCTGGATTACCTGGCCGAGCTATATGCCATCGCCGCCCGCTGCCACGTCAATCTCTATTATCTGCCGGTTCGCTTTGAGCCGCAGCGCCATCCCGGCAGCGGGATCAATAAGGTGTTTAGCCTGTGGGACG
Organism: Chloroflexota bacterium; assembly: GCA_037388645.1. GTDB lineage: Bacteria > Chloroflexota > Anaerolineae > Aggregatilineales > UBA3940 > JARRJX01. The sequence goes on along the minus strand of JARRJX010000624.1, from coordinate 1,036 downwards.
CTTATCTGTACGCAGATTTCGTCACCTATCCCAGCCTGTATGAAGGCTTTGGCAACGCCCTGTTGGAGACGTTCTACTTCCGTAAACCGGTGTTGGTGAA
>JARRJX010000624.1:0-931 GCA_037388645.1 Chloroflexota bacterium | reverse complement strand
GCTGTACCACCCTGACGTGATCTCTGCTGACGGCACGATCACCGATGAGACGGTCAAACAGGTACGGGCGCTGCTCGGCGACCAGGAGCGGGCGCAGGCGACAGCCGACCACAACGCGGGGCTTGCTGCCGAGCATTTCTCGTATGAGGTGCTCCAGCACAAGCTAGCCGATTTAATTGCCTCTTTTGATTGACGACAGTTTCTCGTCTATCCAGCTTTACCGCGTGGAGGCGCAAACAGCCCTTTAGAAAAACAGATTGGATGTGCACGACAAAATGGCGGTGCAAACGCGAGAAATCATACAGGAAAAGCTGGCTTTTCTCTATGGGGCCGAGGTCGGAGGCCGCTGCGCCATCCGTTTATTGGATACGCTGGAACAGTTTAAGGCGCGCTATCATCCAGCGTCTTCGGGCAGCGGGGAGCTATTCAGCGAGCGGGATGTTGTGCTGATCACCTATGGCGACCTACTGCGCAGCCCTGATGTCACCCCACTCGCTACCCTGACCCAGTTCCTGACCACGTACTTGCAGGACACGATCAACACTGTCCACGTTCTGCCCTTCTTCCCTTATTCTTCCGACGATGGCTTCTCGATTGTCGACTACCGGGCAGTCAACCCCGACCTGGGGTCGTGGGAGGATATCCACCGCCTGGAGGCGCACTTCCGCCTGATGGTGGACGCCGTGCTCAATCACATCTCGACGAAGAGTGATTGGTTCCAGGGCTTCTTGAGAGGGGAACACCGCTACCAGGACTATTTCATTGTCGAAGACCCGGCCATCGATCTCTCCTCCATTGTCCGGCCCCGCCCCTGGCCGCTGTTGACACCCTTCCAAACCGCCTCAGGCGAACAGTACGTCTGGACGACTTTCAGCGCTGACCAGGTCGACCTGAACTTCGCCAATCCAGACGTGCTGCTCGAAATCATCGA
>JARRJX010000623.1:0-2718 GCA_037388645.1 Chloroflexota bacterium | reverse complement strand
AGTGGCTGAAGCGCTGAGCCGTTATCCTTTCTCCTTCAATGCTCGCCAGACCTTCTCCGGGGTGAGCGGGGCGTCTTTGATGCGCACGCCGACTGCGTCGAAGACGGCGTTGGCGATCGCCGGGCCTGCCCCGTCGAGGGGAATCTCGGCCACCGCTTTCGCCCCGAACGGCCCGCTCTCCTCGTAGGTCTCGACGAAGATGGTCGTCAGGTCGGGCACGTCGTCGGCGCGGTAAATCCAGTAGGGGCCGAAGCGCGGGTTGAGGAGCACGCCCACCTCATCATAGGCCATCTCCTCGCAAACGCCGTAACCCGCCGCCTGCACCATCCCACCTTCGATCTGGCCGCTGGCGGTGACGGGGTTGATGATCACACCCGAATCGACCGCCATCACCAACTCGTCGACGGTGACCTGCCCTGTCTCGCGGTCGACGGTGACGGTGGCGAACTGGGCGGCGAAGGGCGGCGGCGAGACGGGCGAGACATAGCTGGCGGTGCCCATGATCTGGTGCTGCTGCTCGTGGTGGAGTGAGTTGAGCGCCACCTCGCGCAGGGATACCGAGCGGCCATCGGAGGCCCAGGCCGCCCGCCCGCGCAGCGTGACCGAATCCGGCGTGACCGTCTTGCCATCCTCGGAGAGCATGCGGGCGGCGACCTCCTTGATCTGGGCCGCGACGCGCTCGGCGGCGAGCACGGTCGCCCGCCCGGAGATGTAGGTGGTGCTGCTGGCGTAGGCCCCCTTGTCGAAGGGGGTGAAATCGGTGTCGGAGGAATAGGTGATGAAATCCTCCGGCGGGCAGCCGAGCACCTCGGCGGCCATCTGGGTGAGCACGGTATCGGAGCCGGTGCCCAGGTCGGTCGCGCCGACGAGCAGGTTGAACGAGCCGTCGTCGTTCAGCTTGATGCTGGCCGCGCCCATGTCGAGGTTGGGGATGGCGGTGCCCTGCATGGCAAAGGCCACGCCGATCCCGCGGCGCGGCTTGCCGGGCACTTCGTGCCAGCCGGGGTTTTCGTAACGCTGGTGCCAGCGGATGGCCGCCGCGCCCTGGTCGGCGCATTCGGGCAGGCCGTTGGTCTCGATGATCTCCGGCATCGCGTCGCGCCCCTCGTTCCACACTTTCGAGGCGGGGTGCTCGTCACCGGCCTTGATGGCGTTCTTCAGGCGGAACTCGATCGGATCGAAGCCCAACTCGGCGGCGATGCGGCCCATGTGGACTTCCAGCGCCCAGAAGCCCTGGGGGACGCCGTAGCCCCGGTACGCGCCGCTGGGCACGGTGTTGGTGTAGACGATGTCGGTGTGGAACTTCAGATTGGGGGCGTTGTAGATTGACATCGCCTTGTGGCCGGTGTTGCCCGCCACGGTCTCGGCGTGGGTGCCGCTCGCGCCGGTGTCGGAGAGGGCGTACATCTCCTGGGCGACGATCTTCCCATCGTCGTTCAGGCCGGTCTTGATCGTGATGTACATCGGGTGGCGGGTGCGGGCGGCGGCGAACTCCTCCTCGCGGGAGTATTCGAGGCGCACCGGGCGGCCCGTGACGATCGTCAGGTGGGCGCAGATGTCCTCGATCAGCACCTCCTGCTTGACGCCGAACCCACCGCCGATGCGCGGCTTGATCACCCGGATGCGCTTCTCCGGCAGGCCGAGCACGGGGGCCAGGATGCGCCGGACGTGGAAGGGCACCTGGGTGCTGGTGCGGATCACGAGCCGGTCGTCCTCGTCCCACCAGGTGACGACGACGTGCGGCTCGACCGGGGTCTGCTGCACCTTGGGGCTGTAGTAGGTGTCCTCGATGACGTGGTCGGCCTCTTTCAAGGCCGCCTCTACATCGCCGAGCTGCCACTCAATCGTCCCGGCGAGGTTGCGCTGTTTGTCTTCGATGTGCCAGCTCTCCTCCTCGTCGTGGATGATGGGCGCGCCCGCTTTCATCGACTCGCGCGGGTCGAGCACGTGGGGGAGCACCTCGTATTCGACCTCGATCAGGTCGAGCGCCTGGCGGGCGATCTCCTCGGTCTCGGCGGCGACGGCAGCCACCCGGTCGCCGACGAAGCGGACTTTGTAGTCCAGGCTGTAGTTGTCGTGCGGGCCCGGCTCCGGGTCGGACTGGCCTGCCGTGGTGTAGGCCACGCGGGGGATGTCCTGATGGGTGAGGACGGCATGCACGCCGGGCAGGGCGCGCGCCTGGCTAACGTCGATGCGTTTGATCAGGGCGTGGGCGTGGGGGCTGTGGAGCAGCATCCCGACCAGCATCCCACGCATCTCCAGGTCGTCGGTGAAGGCCGGGTTGCCCTGCACGAGCTTGAGCGCGTCGACCTTCGGCTCCGGCTTACCGACGTGCTGTAACGGCTCCTCCTCCTGGCTGGCGATCATGGTGGGCATCGGGGTGGTCTTGACTGCCGTCCCGGTCTCCCCGGCCAGGGCGGGCGATTCAAGCCCCTCCGGCGGGCGCGGCTCGAACAGGCCAGGCGGGAGGGGAATCGCCCCTTCCTGCTCAATCGGGAGAACATCCTCGCCGCGCAGCACGGCAGCCGCCCGCAGCACGGCCTGCACCGGCTTGAGATAGCCCGTGCAGCGGCAGAGCACCCCGGCCAGCGCCTCGCGCACCTGCGCCTCGCTGGGGCCTGGCTCCTTATCGAGCAGCGCCTTAGCGGCCAGGATCATGCCCGGCGAGCAGTAGCCGCACTGGATCGCGCCGGTCTCGACGAAGGCGGTTTGCAGCGC
>JARRJX010000622.1:0-3417 GCA_037388645.1 Chloroflexota bacterium | reverse complement strand
GCTTACGCTCTGGGATGCGGAGACGGGGGATCTACTGAGAACACTTGAGGGACACCGTGGCGCAATGTGGGGCCTGGAGAGAGTATCCAGGATTGATTTTGTTGGCGAAGTCATGCTGCCGCCTGCGACGCAAGCGCCACGAAAGGCGAGACAGACCTGACAACAGGTCGCTCGCCGCGCAACCAGGCCACCGAGCGGATGACATTCAGGGCCGCTGCGGATGCCAGATGTTGCAGACGTGTGCGGGCCAGACCCCGGTAGCGTGTGCGCCGAAACCCCGTTGTTCGAACAGCCTGAGAGATCGCGCCTTCCACGCCTGCCCGCTTGGCATATAATTGTTTATATTCTTCCGTTTCCTCGCGCTCTCGCGCCGCCTGTAAGGCCTGATACTGCTCGGGCGGATAGACAGTCAGCGACCGCCCACTCTTCTCGGCAGTCGTACATCTAGCACGCAGCGGGCAATCCCCACAACTTGACAAATTGAAGGCGAAGACCCAGTTGACCGTCCCCCGGCGTGTCTGGCGCTGGTGGCAGCGGTCAGATTGTTGACCTGCCGGACAGGTAGCGACCATGTTGTCCCAGTCAATCACGAACTGCGTGTGGTCAAAAGCCTTATTGTCTTTCGCCTGCCAGGTCTTGTTGGCCGGGGCAGGTCCCACCAGGTCAATCCCGCGCTTGGAGCTGGAAACCAACAGGTCAGCTTCAATGTAGCCGCTGTCTACCAGCATGGTCTCCGGCGCCAGGTCGCGGGCTAACAAGTCTTCCTGAATGGGCTCGGCCAGATGCACATCGTGAGTTGTGGCAGGCGTTGTTTCTACCTGGGTGAGCAGGCGCGGATGGTTCGGGTCACAGGTTTCGGTCACATGGACTTTGTAACCTACCCAGGTCATATCCCGTTTGACTGTGTACCGGGCATCCAGGTCATCGGGCGACGTAATCATTCGATGCGCAGGCGGAAGACCCAGCGATTCTCTGGTTCGCCAGTAGACCCGCCCTTCTTCGAGATAAAACTGCTGAACCCAGACTTGGCGCAGCACTTCCACACTTCGTAATTCCCGCAGAATGGACGGTGCTCCTTCTTCATAGATCACTTTCAACAACCCATACCCGTCGGCGCCAATGGCTTTGGCTAGTTCGAGTTGTTTGCTTTGCCCTTTCGGTAATCGGAACGTATTGATAGGCTTCCCGTAGCGTTTCAACCAGTCAGACTGGAGACGTGCTTCCAGCCAGGTCGGGGCCACGACTGCGATCTCGTTCAGTGCCCGACGCATGGCTTCCCCGACGATCTCTATCGTGTTGAGGTTTCTCACCGTTGCCAACACGTGAGTCGAGTCTGTCCGTTGCAGCTTCTTGCCACCCAGGAGCCCTTTCTCTGCGCAGCGCACCAGGATGGCGTTTAGCAGAACATCGTCTTTCCCACCCTCTACCAGGCGGGTTCGGAACTCGCTCAAGACCGAGTAGTGGAACCCGGCATCTTCTAATTCCAGGCCAAGCGCATATTTCCAATCGATCCGCCCTCGTACGGCATCAGCTGCCTGCCGATCTGTCAGGTTTTCGACGTACTGCATCACCGTCACCAGGGCCAATTGCGCCGGGCTGATACCTGGCTGTCCAGTCCATGAAAACAGTTCAGCAAACTCAATTGCGCCGGGCTGATACCTGGCTGTCCAGTCCATGAAAACAGTTCAGCAAACTCCTGATCGTTGAAGATGTCTCCCAACTCATCTCGCATGACCATGAACTGTGCCCCTTTGGGAAACGCGGCCCAGGCCACTTCGCGGGTCTGGTCGGGTATCTCACGGCTTGCCTTGGGCTTGAGCATATCTGACTTCTCTCGTTTTTCTGTCAGTATACTCTGAGGACTTCGCCAACAAAATCAGAAATTTTGTGTAAATCCCCTGTTCGATATTAGAACTCCACCCGGTCTTCAAAGCGGATGACGAGTTGGTTAAGCACCCTGGCCCAGTCCCGGATCGGGGCAGTCCACTTGCTGGTGATATCAACGGTTGCCAGGTAGAGAAGCTTGCGGGCTGCCTCCGCTGACGGGAACGACGACTTGGTCTTAGTCACCTTGCGGAGTTGTCGGTGATAGGCTTCTACGGTATTGGTGGTGTAGATGATGCGCCGGATTTCCGCCGGGTAAGCGAAGAAGGTCGATAAGTCCTCCCAGTTCTTTTCCCACGATTTCACAGCAATAGCATACTTGTGACCCCAGTCTTCAGCCAGTCGGTGTAGATTGGCTTCAGCCTGTTCCAGCGTCGCCGCTTTGTAGACGGTTTTGAGGTCTGCGACAAACTCCTTGCGGTCTTTCCATGACACGTAGCGCAGGCTCTGCCGGATCTGGTGGATGATACAGCGCTGTACCTGGGTCTGCGGAAACACCGATTGAATGGCATCCTTGAAGCCAGTTAGCCCGTCCACACTGGCGATGAAGATATCTTCCACACCACGTGCCTGGAGGTCGCTGACCACGCTCAGCCAGAAGTTCGCACCTTCACCGCCATCCCCAACCCAGTGGCCGAGGATATCACGGTGGCCTTCCATATCGATGCCCAGCACCACGTAGATGGCGGTGTTCTCGATTTTTCCCTCACGGCGCAGCTTGACATGCAGCGCATCGAGGAACACAAACGGGTAGATGGTCGCCAGCGGGCGGCTCTGCCAGGCTTCCACCAGCGGCCAGACCTTGTCGGTGATTTTGCTGATGGCCTGGGCGGAAATCTCCACGCCATACAGGTCGTGCAGCGTGTCCTGAATGTCTCGGTTGCTCATCCCTTTGGCGTACAGCCCGATGATCTTCTCTTCCAGCTCGCTGGTGTTGCTGGCATATTTGCGCAGTATCTTTGGCTCGAAGTCCCCCTGCCGGTCGCGCGGCACCTGGACTTCGACATCGCCGCTGGAGGTGCGCACCTTCTTGCTGTAGCGGCCATTGCGGCTGTTGCCGGAGTTGCGCCCTTTGGCCTCATAGGGTTCGTAGCCCAGTTGGTCGGTGAGCTCCTCCTCCAGCATCTGCTCGATGGTATCGGCGAATAGCTTGGCAAAGATGCCCTCCGCTCCGAAGAAGTCATCCATTGTCTCGGCTTTGGCCAGTTCTTCGGCCACCCGCTCTGCGTTGGGCATGTGCTCCTGCGGATTGGCGCGTTTACGGTTCGGTTTCTGTGTCATTTTGTGTTTTCCCTTTCAAGCTGTGCATGTTAGCCTGTTTCGGGATTTACACAAAATCCTGGATACTCTCACAAAAAGAAAGATCCCTTACAGTACTTGAATTGACAAAACGAAATGGATGATGGAAAGTCCCTCTAGGGCCCCCATACTTCTTTCATATAGAACTCAGTGAAACTTATTGTCAAGTGTTATGGCTCTTTGATAGGAGTTTGCCCTGACTATGATGCACTATTCCTTTTCTCAAAAGTTTCA
>JARRJX010000621.1:0-3269 GCA_037388645.1 Chloroflexota bacterium | reverse complement strand
TGCGCCTCCACCACGAAGCAGGCCACCTGGCACGGGCCGTGATGGAAGGGGTGGCGCTCGCGCTGGCCTCGTGCCTCTCGCTGGTTCGAGAGCCGGGCGACGACGAGCAGGAGCGGCAGGTGGTAGCCTCCGGCGGGGGAGCGTCCTCGCCGGTGTGGCGGCAAATCCAGGCCGACGTATTCAACACGCCCTTGCGGATCGCCAGGGGGAGCGACCACGCACCGCTGGGGGCGGCCCTGCTGGCCGGGGTGGGGAGCGGGGCTTACGGGTCACTGGCGGAGGGATGCGCCCGCCTCCCTCCAGCGGAGCTTGTCATCCAGCCCGACCCGGCAGCAGCCGCTTTCTACCGGTCCCGGCACCGGCTGTTCCAGGACGCGTACCAACACCTGAAGGAGGACATGCACAGCCTGGCCCGCACGGCGGTATTTGACAGCGGAGGGTAGAGCACACAGCCACAAACCCGGTTGCGAATCTACGGGAAGCATATTATATTCAGCACAATATTCGCAGGAATGTTGTCAGTCAGAGCTTAATCAGGTGACCGCTGATTCCGGTGAACACACCAGACGATCTACCTTCGAGTAGTAACGAGCCGCTCGACACGTTAAGCCGGGCGGCGCTTGCAATCTATACCATCCACCAACCATTTGACGAACTCTATACCCCTGAGACAGATGGGCGGCTGGCCCATCCTGTGCTGTGCTGACCTGTGGGAGGAGCCTGTGTCTCTTGACGTCGTGATCCTGGCTGCCGGGAAAGGCACCCGCATGAAATCCGATCTACCCAAGGTGCTGCATCCCCTGATGGGGAAACCCCTGGTGCTGTACAGTGTGGAGATGGCCCAGGCAGTCAGCGAGCGGCCCCCAGTGCTGGTGGTCGGCCACGCCGCCGACGACGTCAAACAGACGGTCGGCGAGGCGGCCCGCTACGTCCTCCAGGAGGAGCAGCTGGGCACCGGCCACGCCGTCGCCCAGGCGCAAGAGGCGCTGCAAGGCAGCGGCGACCACGTGATCGTGATCTACGGCGACATGCCGCTGCTGCGCGCCGACTCGCTGCGGAGCCTCTACCAGATGCAGCAGGCAAACCAGGCCGGGCCGATCACGATGCTGACCCTGATCGCCGATACCCCGCGCGGGTTTGGACGCATTGTCCGGGCAGAGGGCGGCTCGGTGCAGGCGATCGTCGAGGAGGCGGACGCCACCCTCGAACAACTCGCTATCAGCGAGGTGAACCCCGGCGTATACTGCTTCGAGGCGGCCTGGCTGTGGAGCCACCTGGACAAAATCCCGGTCAGCCCAAAGGGCGAGTATTACCTGACCGACCTGGTCGGCCTGGCAGTGGACGAAGGCGCAACGGTCAACGCGATCACGATAGAAGACCCGAACGACGCGCTCGGCATCAACACCCGCGTGCACCTGGCAGAGGCGGAAGCCGTGATGCGCCAGCGCATCAACGAGGCGCACATGCTGGCCGGGGTGACGATCGTCGACCCGGCAGCCACTTACATCCACCCCGGCGTGGAGATTGGCCGGGACACGGTGATCCAGCCCAACACCCACCTCTGGGGGCAGACGGCTGTCGGCGCGGCGTGCGTGCTGGGGCCTGATACGACGATCATCGATTCGACGATTGGAGACCGCTGCGAAATCCGGTATTCGGTGGTGGAGGGGGCCACGGTGGAAGACGCCTGTGACATCGGCCCCTTCGGGTTCAGCTACCTGGGCGACGCGGACATCGGCGAGGGGACGAACATCGGGGCAGGCACGATCACCTGCAATTACGACGGCGTCCGGAAGCACAAAACGGTCACCGGGAAGAACGTGTTCATCGGCAGCGATACCATGCTGGTCGCGCCGGTCACGCTGGGCGATGGAGCGGCGACCGGGGCAGGGGCGGTGGTGACCAAGGACGTCCCCCCGGATACGGTGGTGGTAGGCGTCCCGGCCCGGATTTTACGCCGAACGGAAAAGGAACATCCGGGCTGAAACAACGGCAAAGTATTGGCAAACAGTGAACCGGCGCTGACGCGCCAGAACTGCAACAGGAAGGTACGTTTGTGGAACCTCCATTATGGGGTGTGATCGCACTTCTCGCTCTTCTTCTCTTGAACGGCTTTTTTTCGGCAGCACAGGCGGCGTACGGCAACGTCCGCCGCCAGAGCCTGCGTGAACAGGCGGAGTCAGGCAACCGGCTCGCCGGGCTAGCGGAGGCATTCGCCGAGGATTCGGTGCGCGTGCTCACCACGTTCGACCTGTGCATCCTGATCAGCCGCTTTATGATCGCCGGGATCGCGGTGGCGCTGGGGCTACCCCTGCTGACGGCCCTCAGCCAGTCGCTGGCTCCTGATTTCCCGGTTCTCAGCGCAATCGTCAGCTTCGCGATCGTCCTGCCCCTGTTCGCCATACTGGTGTACCTCCTGACCGAGATGATCCCCGGAACGCTGGCCCAGCGCAACGCCGAGCAGTGGTCGATAGCCCTGCTGCGCCCGGCCCAGATCACCGAGGCGGTGGTCAGGCCGCTGGCGCTGGCGATCGCCCGCGTGCGGCGCTCGTTCGTCTCTCCCATGGGCAGCGAGATAGACCTGGCGCTCGTCACCGAGGAAAAGATCATGACCCTGGTGGATGCAGGCGAGGAAGAGGGCGCGATCGAATACCAGGAAAAGGAGATGATCTACTCGATCTTCCAGCTTGACGAGACGCTGGCGCGCGAGATCATGGTGCCGCGCATCGACATCATCGCCCTGGCTCTGGACACGCCGTTAAAGGAGGCCCGCGAGTTGATCATCGAGGCCGGGCACTCCCGCATCCCGGTCTACGACGAGTCGCTCGACCACATCGAAGGGCTGCTCTACGCCAAAGACCTGCTGGAGGTCTGGCAGGTGGACCAGCAGTCCGCCGACCTGCGCTCGCTGCTGCGCCCGGCGCTGTTCGTCCCGGAATCCAAGCGCGTCTCCAACCTGCTGCGCGAGCTGCAAAGCGCCAAAGTGCATCTGGCGATCGTGATCGACGAATACGGCGGGACGGCGGGGCTGGTCACGATCGAGGACATCGTCGAGGAGATCGTGGGCGAGATCGTCGACGAATACGACCACGCCGAGGAAGCGCGGTACCAGAAGGTGGCCGAGAACGAGTTCATCTTCGACGCCCGGATCGACCTGGACGACTTCAACCACCTGCTGGGCGTCGAGCTATCGGACGACCTGGGGGACACGCTGGGCGGGTTTATCTACGGATGGCTGGGCAAAGTGCCCGAATCCGGGGAGGTGATCC
>JARRJX010000620.1:0-2714 GCA_037388645.1 Chloroflexota bacterium | reverse complement strand
GAGATGGTAGACCTCAGCGTGGTGATACCCAGGTATAACAGGAAGGTGCCGCCGACGAGGCTCAGCAGCGTGCCCGCTTTCAGAATCAGCGCTGTGACGGCGGTCAGGCCGAAGGCAACCAGGCTACTGTAGACGGCATCGGCAGTTGCCGCGCCAAACCCGGAGGCGATCCCATGGGGTATGCCATTCGCCAGCGTGCGCCGAATGCACAACACCCCAATGGGGCCTACCGGCGCTGCAATCGCAAACCCCATCACGGCGCTTTCAACCACCACTTTGAAAAATGAGCCTGTCATGGTTTACTCCAGGCGTACAATAAATGTCCCGATCAGTGTAAACCAACTGAGAGGCTGGCTTGCATACGATTCGTAAAATATTTGGGGAGAAACACCTTAAAATCTGAGGAATCTATATGAATACGCCACCACACAAGCTGCTGGATACGACCGGACTCCACATCCTGCGGCTGCTTTATCAGAATGCCCGGTTAAGCTATGCTGAGATTGGCCGCCGAGTCCACCTTTCCACGCCTGCTGTCATCGATCGGATTGAAAAGATGGAGGAAGCCGGGATCATCACCGGCTATCACGTCCAGATTTCACCGGCGTCGCTCGGTTACACCGTCGCCGCAATCATTACTGTTACGACCGAGCCGGTGCATTACCCCACCATCCGGCAGATCGTGCAGGATACCGTCGAGATCGAAGCCTGCGACCACGTGACGGGCGCAGCCTCATTCATCATGCGGGTGAGCGCTGTATCCCTGGAGCAGCTTGAACGAGTGATCGCGAAGTTTTCCAGTATCGCCACGACGGATACGGCAATGGTCCTGTCCTCATTAGATACATCGGATGCCGTTTCAGGTCGTATAGAGGCGTTACAGGGCTAGCGCTGCCGCGAGCGAATTACTGCGTACTACGACGACAACCGGCTGAAGCGGGCTGTCCGCCTGGCCGATCAAAGCTCGGCGATGGCACCCAGCAGATCGGTGTTGACGACCAGAATCTCGTGGCGGTCGAACTGGATAGCGCCCATCTCCTCCAGGCCGCGCAGCGCCCGGCTGATCGTCTCCGGGGTGGTCGCCAGATGGGCGGCGAGGGTGGCGCGGGTGATGGACGGCTGCTCGTCGGCGGGGATGCCCTGCTGGCCCACCAGGAAGCGGGCGAGCCGGACAGTGACCGAATAGAGGGCGAGGTCTTCGATCTGCTGGACGAGGTCGCGCACGCGGACGGTCAGGGCGCGGATCACTGCGAGGGCGACCTCCACGTCAGCGCGCATCAGCTCGTCGAGCGTCTGCGAGGCGATCAGCCAGGCGGTCACCTCGCTGATCGCCTCGACGTTGGCGGGGTTCGGGCCGCCATCGAGGGCGGCGATGTCGTTGAAGGTGTCGCCGGGCTTGAATAAGTGGATGATGTGCTCGCGCCCCTCGGCGCTGACCCGGTAGATCTTGCCGTGGCCCGATTCGACCACCCACATGCCGGTGGACGGCTCGCCCTCCACCAGGATCGCCTGGCCGGGCTGGTACGTCCGGCGGGCCGCCTGAGCGGCCAGGTGGTCCAACGATTCGGAGTCCAGATCGCCAAAGCAGGGATGGCCGCGACTTCAGCTTCGCGCCGCAGTGGCGGCAGTAGACGTCACCGGACGCAACGGGCTTGCCGCAGCGGGTGCAGAACCGCTTCGAGCCGGATGGGCGGGAGGGTTTGGCGCGGACGGGCAGCGGCGCGCGGCGGATCACAAAGAAGTAAACGCCAGCGGCGGCAGCGGCGATCAGAACCGCCCCGACGACGTACCAGACCCAGCCCCCTGCCCCGGCGGGGCCGGTCTGCGGCTGCTGCGCGGCCCCCACACCCGCCCCCTCGTCGAGCAGGCCAAGCTGCGCGGCGGTGAGGGCGTCGGACGGCTTGGTGTATTCGAGCACGATGGTGGCGGCCCGCCCGGCCTCGATGCCGGTCTGATGGATGAAATAGACGGGCAGGCCGAACTGGTCGCTGCCGGTGTCGTCGGCGGCGGGGATGATCGACATGCCGCTCGCCCCGGCGGGCTGCTGCACCTCCCAGCTCAGCGCGCTCACCGGGTAGGGACTCTGCCAGGAGAGGCTGTAGGCGCGCCCCTGCCCATCGACCTGGAGGGCGGGGTCGTAGACCTCGACGTGAAACCCGCCGTTGGGCGTGGTGAAGGACAGGGTCTGGCCGTCGAGCGAGCTTTCGGTGTTGAGCAGCTCCCCGGTGGTCGAATCGGGGTAGGCGACGGCGTTGACCGTGACGTTGGGCGGGAGGGTGAACTGCAGCTCAAGCGGCTCTTCCACCGGCCCGGCGACCGTTCCGGAATAGATCACGAGCACGGAGGGGCGGTCAAACTCCGGCCAGACTCGAATCTCGACCTGATCGAGGGTGATGGCCTCCTGCGCGGCGGCGGTCGAGGGCAGCAGCGCGCCGATCAGGAGGAGCGCCAGGACCAGGCTAATCAGCAGGGTTCTTTTGGATGTCATGGGGAGCCTTCAGTTGTGTATCGGCACTTGACTTAATCGGTTTTGCTGCCGCACTGTACCATACCTGAAAGCGTTGGGGCAAAAATGGGTGCCTACTGCGGTGGACGTTTGTTTAAAGTCAGATGATTGTCTATCAGTCCCCAGAATAGAATAGTCCCCAGCAACGACTCTCATAAGCGTTACGCTATTCGGCCAGCATCCTGGCAAGTGCCGGAAACGCAGCAAA
>JARRJX010000619.1:0-2736 GCA_037388645.1 Chloroflexota bacterium | reverse complement strand
TTCATAGGGGCCAAGCTTGCGACCAATTAAATCGTCCGCCACCCTACACCCTCTCTCGTTCTTCTACGGGAGCATCCCTGGGTCAAGCATCAAGTAGTATAGTGGCGGGGGGGCGTCAGCGCCACTAAACCATAGTCCTGCTGCGCCCGAAAAAATACGCCCCCGCAAGGGGGGCGCTCGATCCCATCCAGAGAGCCGATCAGTTCTCGGCCCGCGCGGGGGACACCCGCTTGAGCAGCACCCCGGCTTTCGTCAGCTTATTCTCCACCATCTCGCGCGTCTCAATCATGCTCTCCTCGATGTACGGGAAGGCCAGCCAGGCGTTCCCCATCCCGAACAGCGAGCCGGTCAGCACCCTCAAGAAGGGCGTGCTCTCCCTGACGGGGTAAAACGCCAGCCCGAAACCGTTGAAAGGCGGGTTGGCGAAGTACTGGCTGAACCCATCCAGCCCGATCGGTGCGATCGCGATCAGCCTGGTCGCTGCCCCGGAACCGCTTCGCGGCGTAGATCAGGTCGGTCCCCAGCGTGTTGACGTCGATCCCGGCGAAGGCTGGCTCCTGGGAGGCGTACTGCTCGAACGTGCCGCCCGCCACCCCCGCCCGCTGGCGCGGATACACGGTCTGGTCGCCGTACAGGAACCACGAGCGGAAGGCGAACTGGTGGCAGACCGGGCTGTAAACCCGGTAGATCGTATCCCCTACCCCCGTCCACCCCATGTGCATCGCCACCGGGGCCATGAACGGAATCCCCGCATAGAGTCCCACCATCGCGCTGATCACCAGCACCCACCGGCGCGAAAGCCACAGGATGAAACGGTCCAGCCCGATCACGATGTCGCGCTTCCTGCCCGTTACCGGTTGTTTTTCTGAAGATACGTTTTCGCTTGGGTTTGTGGACGACTCCATCACTCACTTCTCTCCATCAACCACACACATCGTTTATACAGCACACACAGTCCGCCGCGTTTGATAACGACAGGACGGGGTGTGCTGGCCTGAGCGCCAGAATCGGTCATCAGGCCGCACAACCCGTCCTTTCAACAGACACTTGGTCCGATTGCCGTCAGATCACCCGCCGCCCATCAGGCTCTCCAGCCAGGTGTCGAGCGACTGCGTCAGGTTGCTGCCCGCCTGGAAGTAGGCGGATAACCGCTGGACGGTCCCGCTGAAGACCAGCACGCCGATCACGACCAGCAGCACGCCGCTGACGATCTCGATCACCCGCATGTGCTTTTGCAGCTTGCGCAGCCCGCTGCTGAACCGTTCGAGCAGCAGCGCCGCCAGCAGGAAGGGGACCCCCAGGCCGAGCGCGTAGGCAGTCAGCAAGATCGCCGCCCGCCCCGCCGAGCCGGTGCTCCAACCCAGCGTCAGGATCGCGCCCAGGATCGGCCCCAGGCAGGGCGACCACCCCGCCGAGAACGTCACACCCATCAGGAACGAGCCGGTGAACCCCAGCTCCTCTTTGGGAGCCACCTGCTTGCGGGTGTCGTAATACAGGAAGGGGATACGGATCACCCCCATCGTGTGCAGGCCCAGCACGACGATCAGGATGCCGCCGAGGCGGGTGATCCAGTCCCGCACTAAAAACACGCTGCGGCTAATCTGGCCCAACGCCCCGACGCTGATCCCTAACAAAACGAAGATTACCGTAAAGCCAATTACAAAAAACACGCCGTGTAGAAACACAGTATAGCGTGAGGGCCGTACCTGGACGGCAACGGCGGTCGCCCCCCCATCAGAGCTTGCCCCGGCAGCCGCCAGGCTGCTGCTGGCCGTGTTAGCCGCCTGACCGGTCAGGTACCCGATGTAGGCCGGGACCAGGGGCAGCACGCAGGGCGATATGAACGAGAGCATACCGGCCAGGACGGCCAGCGGTATCGTCAAGCCTTGATCCATACAAGTTTACCTCCCAATGTGGAGCGGGCCGTTCGCGCGCTCCCAGACGGTGGATCGTCTACTTTTTGAGAGACGCGCTTGGAGCCTGCATCCTTACGGGATGTACTCGCCTGGCTCCTCGCCTATCCGCACCTCAAGCGCGGCCAGTTCCCCTTCCAGGGATTGCGCGTCGCTTGAAAGGCGCAGCAGCAGGAATAGCATCGAAAAGAGTCAACATCTGTCACCGACCGTCGGTCGGCCATCACATCCATAGCCGCAGGTTTGAACCTGCGGCGGTATCGACCTCGCCGGACGATTCGTCAGAAAAATTGATTGCCTCATTAACACGAAGGCCAGCCTACCGCCGCCGCCGTCTGCGCGACTTCCGCTCCCCCCGCACGCCCAATTGTCTGCCGGGCAGCACCAGCTCGGCGATCACCAGCAGGATCACTGCGCCGATGATCGCGTGCATGATCGTATTAAAGAAACCGGCGACCGGCCCGGTGCCGAACAGGTTGAAGAGGTTCGGAAGGAAGTTGCTCACCACGAACCCACCCACGAAGGCACCGGCGATGCCCAGCGCGATGTTCAGGAAGCATCCCTCGCGCTCGGTTCTCAGCATCAGGCTTGCCAGGTAACCGGCTATTGCGCCGGTCACGATCCATCCCAGAAGTGAGAGAAAAGTTGCTACAGACATGTGACTCCCCCGTGTGAGCGTATAGAAAAGAATCGGCTTGGCCCGCCGGCCCGTCCCCGGCGCTACTCGTCAAACATCTTCCCCACCGACAGCCCCAGGTGGGAGCGGCGAATGACCTCTCCCAGCAGGTCGGCGACGGAGAGGATCGTCATGTTGGGCAGCATC
>JARRJX010000618.1:0-3179 GCA_037388645.1 Chloroflexota bacterium | reverse complement strand
CAAAAGGCAATGCAATAACCGAAGAGCAAACAGCCACTTTCATCGAAAGCGAAATCGCTGATAAATCAGAAGCCGTAAAGTGAAACACTCGCCCCTCCAGATCGTGCTCGGCTACGCGCACCTGTTTGCCGTCGAGTACGCCGACAACCTCAGCCAGGACGTGGTGACTGGCCTGGTAGAGATCGCCAATTATGCCCAGAAGATGGAGGAGATGGTCAACAACCTATTGTTGTTGGCCCGCCTGCGACACATCGACGACATTGAAGTGGAGCCGGTCGAGGCCGGGCCGGTAGCGCAGGCCGCCGTGGGGCGCTTCCAGGAGCGGGCCGACAGCCGCGGGATCGCCATCCTGATCGGGGATGACCTGCCCCCGGTCATGGCGAACGCTATCTGGCTGGAAGAGGTGTTTGCCAACCTGGTCGAGAACGCCGTCAAGTACATTGGCAGCCAGACCGTGAACCCGTCTATCTCGATCAGTGGCTCGCGCCGCGCCGATATGGCTCGCTTCGAGGTCAGAGACAACGGGATCGGCATTGCGTCCGAAAAACAAGAGCAGTTGTTTGCCATGTTCACGCGCGTGCACGAGTCTGCCCAGGAAGATCACGCCGGTGGGCTGGGGTTGGGCCTCTCCATCGTGCAGCGCATCGTGACCCGGCTCGATGGCCGCTTAGGAGTCGAGAGTGAGCCGGGCCGGGGCAGTGTTTTTTGGTTCGAGCTGCCCGCCCCCCCTGAGTAAGCTGCTGCCTGTTTTCCCCTTACCGTCTTGCCCGTTTCCGTGAAATCGGGCCTGGCATCGCGCCTGGTTGGGCCGGTGCCCGCGCGATGCGGCTCCTCTTTCTTTACGCCACGCTGAATTGCGGTACAATATTTCGGGCTTCATCGGTATCCACCGGCATGTCAGGCATTGTCAGCGCCGTTATTAACCGCAACAGCACGCCCTGGCTGGCAGCAGATACCCGGGCCCACCGACATCACATAACTGCTTCCATAAGCGAGTAAGAGGGAGAAAGAAACTATAATGGCTGCAAAGAAGTGGGTATACACCTTTAAAGAAGGTAACGCGTCCATGCGTGACCTGCTGGGTGGCAAAGGCGCTAACCTGGCCGAGATGAGCAACATCGGCCTGCCTGTACCACCCGGTTTTACTATTACCACCGAGGCCTGTCTGGCCTACCTCGACCAGCAGAACACCTTCCCCGAAGGGATGTGGGACGAAACGGTTGAGGCGATGAACGGCCTGAGCGCGCAGATGGGCCGTGACTTTGCCGACGATGCCGACCCGCTGCTGGTCTCCGTGCGCTCCGGTGCCAAGTTCTCGATGCCCGGCATGATGGACACTGTCCCGGTGAGCGCTTCGCCTGGGACGCCTATCGCCGCTTGCTGCAAATGTACGGCAAAGTGGTGATGGACGTCAACGGCGAGTTATTCGAAGAGTTAATCGACAAGATCAAAGAGGAAGAGGGCGTCAGTACCGACCCCGACGTCTCGCCGGAAGGCTGGCAAAAGGTGGTCGGCTGGTTCAAAGACCTGATCAAGAAAGAGACCGGCAGCGAGTTCCCCCAGGACCCCTGGAAGCAGCTTGAGCTGGCGGTGGAGGCGGTCTTCCGCTCCTGGAACGGCAAGCGCGCCATCGACTACCGCAACGCGACCGGCATCTCGCATGACCTGGGCACTGCCGTCAACGTCGTGGCGATGGTCTTCGGGAACGTCGGCTGGGACTCCGGCTCCGGCGTGGCCTTCACCCGCAACCCCTCGACCGGCCAGAAAGACCTGTTCGGCGAGTACCTGTTCAACGCGCAGGGCGAGGATGTGGTCTCCGGCGCGCGCACGCCCACTGAGGTGCACAAGCTGTCGGAGGAATCGCCGGAGGCGTGGGCCACCCTGCTGGACATCTCCAAGAAGCTGGAAAAGCACTACCGCAACATGCAGGACATGGAGTTCACCATCGAGAACGGCAAGCTGTGGATGCTCCAGACCCGTAATGGGAAGCGCACCGCTGCCTCCGCCGTCAGGATCGCCGTCGACATGGTGGAAGAAGGCCTGATCAGCGAGGCAGAGGCAGTCTCCCGGATCGAGCCGGTGCAGATCGACCAGCTCCTCCACCCCCGCTTCACCGATGAGGCCAAGGCCGCCTCGACTCTGCTGGCGAAGGGGCTGAACGCCTCGCCCGGCGCGGCGGTCGGCCAGGTCTATTTCGACGCCGACACCGCCGAGCAAAAGGCCAAAGAGGAAGGGCTGGCGGTGATCCTCGTCCGCCCGGAGACGACCCCCGACGACGTTCACGGGATGCTGGCCGCCAAGGGCATCCTGACCCAGCACGGTGGCGCGACTAGCCATGCCGCCGTCGTCGCCCGCCAGCTTGGTAAGCCCTGCGTGGCTGGCTGCGAAGACATCAAGATCGATATGAAGGCGCGCCAGTTCGCGGTGGATGGCACCGTGGTGAATGAGGGCGACGTGATTTCGCTCGACGGCGCGGAGGGTAAGGTATTCCTGGGCGCGCTGGCTGCCGTCTCCCCGTCCTTTGACGATCAGCCTGAGTTGAAGACCATCCTGGGTTGGGCTGATGGCATCCGCCGCCTGGGCGTGTGGGCCAACGCCGACGACCCGGAGCAGGCCACCCGCGCTCGCAGCTACGGCGCGCAGGGTATCGGCCTGTGCCGCACCGAGCACATGTTCCTGGGCGAGCGCACCGCTGTCTTCCAGGAGGCCATTCTGGCGGACACAGATGAGGAGTTCCAGCGCGTGCTGGACGAAGAGTTGCTGCCCCTCCAGCGTGGGGATTTCCACGGCATCTTCAAGGCGATGGACGGCCTGCCCGTCATTATCCGCCTGCTCGACCCGCCGCTCCACGAGTTCCTGCCCTCCCTGGAAGAGCTGATCGAAGAGGTCGCCACCCTCAAGGCGCAGGGCAAGAGCGACCCGGAGAAGGAAAAGCTCCTTGCCAACGTGGAAGACCATCACGAGTTTAACCCCATGCTCGGCCTGCGCGGTTGCCGCCTGGGCATCATGATGCCCCCGCTGAACAAGATGCAGGTGCGCGCCATCTTCGAGGCGGCCTTAGACGCGGCCAAAGAGGGCGTCGACGTCCACCCGGAGGTCATGATCCCGCTGACCAGCCACATCAACGAGCTGAAGGCGATTCAGCCGCTGCTGTTGGAGGTCGCCAAGCAGGTCATGGG
>JARRJX010000617.1:0-2703 GCA_037388645.1 Chloroflexota bacterium | reverse complement strand
CGTCTCGTCGTCCATTCGCGGGGTGTCGACCACCTTACCGGGGTTCATGATCCCCGCCGGGTCGAAGGCCCCTTTCAGCGCGCGGAAGGCTTCTGTCAGCTCCGGGCCGAACAATCGCTCGGAGAACTCCCCGCGTGAGATTCCCTCGCCGTGCTCGCCGCTCGTCGTGCCGCCGAAGCGCAGCAGCAGCTCCAGCGCCCCCTCCGCGATCTCGCGCATCTGGTGCACGCCGTCCGCCGTCTTCAGGTTGATCACCGGGCGCACGTGCAGGCAGCCCGCGCTGGCGTGGGCGTACATCGCCACCCGCTCGACCCCGGCCCGCTGTGCGATCTCGAACACGCCCGTGATGTATTCCGCCAGGTGCTCGACCGGCACGGCGGCGTCCTCGATGAACGAGATCGGCTTGGCGTCGCCCCGCAGGCTCATCAAAATGCCTAACCCCACCGCCCGCACCGCCCACACCTCCGCCTGCCGGGTGGGGCCGGTCACCATCACCACCGGGTCGTGGTGTTTGAGTCTCTCCAGCGCCGCCTCCAGCCGGGCGATCCCGGCGTCAAGCTCCCCCTCGCTCTCCCCGGCGTATTCGACGATCAGCACGACCTGCGGGTCGCCCTCGATTGCCGCCAGCAGCCGCCGGTATTCGGGCCTCGCGCGCGCCAGGTCGAGCATGAACTTGTCGATCAGCTCCACCGCCGAGGGGTCGCTCTCCAGCAGGGTCGGGACGGCTTCCAGCGCCGCCCGCGTCTCCGAGAAGTGAACCACCGCCAGCCGCTTGTGGCTCGGCGTGGGCACCAGGTTCAGCGTGACCTCAGCGGCCACTGCCAGCGTCCCCTCCGAGCCGACGATCAGCACCGCCGGGTTCGGTGGCGTTTGCTTGAGCAGATCATGCAGGTTGTATCCGGCCACGGTGCGGAAGGTATTCGGGTAGCGCGTCCGGATCGGCTCCTCGTACCGGCTGAGGATGTCCGGCACGGCCCGGTAGATCGCCCCTTCCAGGCCGGGGCGCTTGCCGCGCGCCGCCCAGATGTCGCCGTCCAGCGCATCGAAGCGCGCCCGGCTCCCGTCGGCCAGCACGGCCTCGACCGCCAGCACGTGGTCGCTCGTCATCCCATACCGGATCGAGTGCGCGCCGGTCGCGTTGTTCCCGACCACCCCCCCGATCGTCGCCCGGTCGGCGCTGGCCGGGTCGGGGCCAAAGGCCAGCCCGTGGGCGGCCAGTTGTTTGTTCAGCCCACCCAGGATCACGCCCGGCTGCACGCGCGCCGTACGCCCCTCCGGGTCGATCTCAATGACCCGGTCCATGTGGCGCGAGAGGTCGAGGATCAGCGCGTGGCCTACCGCCTGGCCCGCCAGGCTGCTCCCCCCGCCGCGCGGCAGCACGGGCACACGGTGTTGGGACGCGACCTCGACCGCTGCCGCGACCTCGTCCGCGTCCCGTGGGAAGGCGACCCCCACCGGCATCATCTGGTAGTTGCTCGCGTCGGTGCTGTAGAGCAGCCGCGTCATCTGGTCGAAGGCGGCCTGTGGCACGGCCTTACGCAGGTCCTCGATCAGCGCTTCGGAGGCGTCGATTGTCTGTCGGGGTGTCTCGATCATGGGCTGCCCTTTTCACTGTGTTCCATCGGTGGCTATATGGTAGTGTCCCCTGGTATTTTATGCGAATATCTGGTCGGAGCGCAGACGTGCTAAAAAAGGACTTGTTGCGGGCTTGCTCGGCTGGCTGGCGCTGAGCACCATCACCGGCCCGCGTGCCGTTTACTTCCCGGAATCGGGCCACGCCGTCCGCGAGCCGTTCCTCTCCTACTTCTCCGAGAACGGCGGGGTGGAGACCTTCGGCTATCCCCTCACCAATGCCTACCGGACGCAGGATGATACCCTGGTTCAGACCTTCCAGCACGCCCAGATGCAGCTCACCGTGCGCGGCGTCGGCCTCGCCCCGATCGGGCTGGCGCTCCACCTGGGTGAAGGGGCGCTCGCTGGCGAGGTAGACCCGGCCTTTGCCAAATACTACCAATCCCTGGGCGGCGCGGATTTCTTCGGCGAGCCGCTGGGGGCGGCCAGCGAAGAGAACGGGATGCTGCTCCAGGATTTTGAGAATGTCCGCATGATGCATGACCAGGCGGGCGGGGTTCATCTGGCGAGCCTCGGCTCGGCCTATCTGACCGTTTTCCCGCCCCCCGCCGAGGACAACCTCGCCCAGTTCGATCCCCGCATGGTGCCCACGCCGGGCTATCAGATTCGGGCGAGCGTCTCCGTCGAGCACCCCACCGTGGGGCAGAACGGCGAGCAGACTCTCTACCTCTATGTCGAGGACGGGGCAGGCGGGCCGGTGAGCAATGCGCAGGCGCTGGCCGTCCTGTATTACGACGACGCGACCGCCGAGATCGAGCTGGCCCCGACCGATCGGAACGGCCTGTCGAGCGCGTCTTTCGTCGCGCCGCCCGCCATCCCCGGCGGGCAGGTCCTGGTGCGCGTCCACGTGCTGGTCGGTGAGCACCTCCTGACGGTCGAGACCACCTACTTCCAGTGGTGGTAGGCGAAAGCCGCTAACCTTCCTCCCATTTTAGCTTTTCAGCAGTCCTCCCTGGTAGACTCGAATCTCACTTTTTGGATTCATGTTCGCACCGGCAGCTTCTCGTTGAGTCTTTTAGCCCCCTTCAGCGGGCTTTTTACTTCGTAGCCCGATGATTTATCGTCGGGCGG
>JARRJX010000616.1:0-2962 GCA_037388645.1 Chloroflexota bacterium | reverse complement strand
CCTATCTGGCGGGTGGGCTGTTCCACCTGGGCCTGTTCCTGACGATCTTTCTGGGCGCGGCCCACATGCTGGTCTGGAAGTCGCTGCTGGGCTTCGGCTGGCCTACGCTGCCGCTGCCGGTCATCGATGCCCTGGCGGCCATCGCCATAATCTCGCTGATCGTGCTCGCCCTCAACCGCGTGATGAGTCCCGTCCTGCGCCTGCTGACACGCTCGTCGGACTATTTCAACCTGCGGTTCGTGTTTTTGCCAATGTTCACCGGATTCTTCCTCACCCACCGGCTGTTCGCGCCCTACGACACCATGTTCACCATCCACGTGTTGACGGTAGACATCCTGCTCATCTGGATTCCACTGAGCCGCATCTCGCACTTCATGTTCTACTTCTACACCAAGGCCCGCCAGGGCGTGAAGTTCGCCCAGCGCGGTGCGCGGCCCTAAGGAGAGTTAAACATGGCTACGACGACAGTCCAAGCAGAGGCATTGAATACGTATATTCGGGAGACGGGCGGCGCGATCGCGGCTCAACTGGAAGCCTGCACCCGCTGCGGAATCTGTGCAGAAGCCTGTCACTTCTACGTTACAAGCAGTAAGTCAGAATACACACCTATCTGGAAAGTGGAACTCTTGCGGCGGGCGTATGAGCAGCGCTTCACGCCGATCGGGCGGCTCAAGGCCGCGTTAGGGGTCGACAAGCCGGTGACGGAAGCCGACCTGCAGGAATGGATCGAATACGACTACTACGCCTGCACGATGTGCCAGCGCTGCTCGATGGTCTGCCCGATGGGTATCCAGATCGGCTCGCTGATCCATGAGGCGCGCGCCGGGTTGTACAACGCCGGACTGGTCCCCGCCGACCTGCAAAAGGCGCTCGACAGCCAGATGGAGATCGGCAGCCCGCTGGGCGTCGACGACGACACCTTCGACGACCGGCTGGAATGGGTATCGGACGACTGGGAGGTCGAGTTCCCGGTCGATAAGGAGGGCGCAGAGGCGCTGCTGGTCTACTCGTCCATCGAGATCATGAAGTTCCCCGACAACATGGCCGCCATCGCCAAAATCCTGGACGCGGGTGGCGTCGACTGGACGCTGACTGGAACAGGTGATCGCTGAGCGGGTGGTCGAGGCGGCCACGCGGCTCGGCGTCAAACGGGTGAACGTGTCCGAATGCGGCCACGCCTACGACGCGCTCCGCTTCCGCATCGACAATCTGCTGGGCCACAACCTGCCCTTTAAGGTGGTGCACATCACCGAGATCATCGGCGACCTGCTGAGCAGCGGCAAGATCCACATCGAGCAGGACACGCTGGACGAGAAGATCACCTTCCACGACGCCTGCAAGATTCAGCGGCTGGGCGGCGACTTCGAGCAGCCGCGCCTGGTGCTCAAGCAGTTGGCCGGTGAGAACTTCGTCGAGATGACGCCCAACCGTGAGGAAGCGTGGTGCTGCGGCGGCGGGGGCGGCGTGATCGCCATCTCCGATGCCGACCCGGTGCGCCGGACAGCCTTCACGCTCAAAATCGATCAGATCAACAAAACCGGCGCGAAGAAAGTCGCCATGACGTGCTCGAACTGCCGCTTGCAGTTCCTGGACTGTGTCGGCCACTTCTCGTTGGACTGGGAAGTCGTCGGGCTTGCCCAGCTCGTCGCCGACAATCTTATTGAGGAGGGCTAGCCCATGGCACAGCGAATCGTTGTAGACCCCATCACCCGCATCGAAGGGCACCTGCGCATTGAGGCCTCGGTGGACGCCTCCAACACCATCACCGAGGCATACAGCTCCGGCACGATGGTGCGCGGCATCGAGATCATCCTGAAAGGGCGCGACCCGCGCGAGGCATGGGCTTTCACCCAGCGGGCCTGCGGCGTGTGCACGACCGTGCACTCCTTCGCCTCGATCCGCTCGGTGGAGGACGCGCTTCAGATCCGCATTCCCAAGAATGCCAACCTGCTGCGCAACCTGATGGCTGCCCAGCAGTACGTTCACGACCACGTGATGCACTTCTACCACCTGCACGCGTTGGATTGGGTGGATGTCGTCGCTTCTTTGCAAGCCGACCCCGCTGAGACAGCGAGTATCCAGCAGAGCATTTCGTCCTGGGGGAATTCGTCGCCCGGTTACTTCAAGTCCGTGCAGGATCGGGTTAAGGCCATCGTCGATAGTGGGCAGCTCAGCCTGTTCGCCAACGGCTATTGGGGCCACCCCGCCTATAAGCTGCCGCCAGCAGTCAACCTGCTGGGGGTGGCGCACTACCTGGAGGCGCTTGACTGGCAGAAGGATGTCGTCAAGGTTCACACCGTCCTGGGTGGAAAGAACCCCCACCCGAACTTCCTGGTGGGCGGCATTCCTATGGCGATCGACCCTAACAGCGACGTGGCACTCAACACTGAGCGGCTGACGTTGATCAGCAATGCCATCGACTCCATGATCCAGTTCGTCGATCAGGTGTACCTGCCCGACCTGCTCGCCATCGCGCCTTACTACAAGGAGTGGGCCGGTTATGGCGAAGGGCTGGGGAACTTCCTCTCCTGGGGCGAGTTCCCGCTGGGCGACCCGCTCGACACGAGCAACCAGTTTGTGCCGCGCGGCGTGATCCTCAATCGGGACATCACCAACATCATCCAGCCTGATCCGAAGGACTTCATGGACGTCCAGGAATACGTCTCCCATTCCTGGTACAACTACAAGGAGGGTGATCAGGCCGGGCTGCACCCCTTCGAGGGCGAGACCGAGTTCAACTACACCGGCCCGCAGCCGCCCTACGACCTGCTTGAAGTCGAGCAGAAGTACTCGTGGCTGAAGGCCCCGCGCTACCGCGAGATGCCGATGGAGGTCGGGCCGCTGGCCCGCGTGCTGATGATGTACGCGACCGGCAACGAGATGATCAAAGAGCTGGTCGACAGCACGCTCGCCGCGCTGGATGCGCCCCTGACGGCGGTCTTCTCGACGCTGGGCCGCACGG
>JARRJX010000615.1:663-2540 GCA_037388645.1 Chloroflexota bacterium | reverse complement strand
CGGAAGCAGCCGGAGACCTTTTGCTTGACCTTGCTCATTCTCAGGTCGCGTTCGGCCCGGTTGTTGGTGAACGACACGTGGGGGTTTCGGGCAAAGAGCAATACGGCGCGTTCGTGGTCTTTGAGGCGCTCCCACAGGTTGTGGGCATCGGATTTGGCGATGCGGCCGCGCTTGCCGTTCTGCCTGGGCGGAATGGGCGGGAGCTCCTTTTCGCCTCGGGTCAGGAGATTCCGATAACGCTTCTGCAGGTTCTGATATTCACGCCGGGCCAGTGTCTTTCGTTTGCGCCGCGAGATGCGGGTACATGTTTCCTGCAGCAGGGCTTTGATGTTCGCCGCCCAGGCGTACCTCTTGGCGTCGACGACAAAGGTCAGCTCGCGCAGCAGGTGCGAGCCGCACAGGCCGTGGTCGCAGTGCGCGTAGGCGAGATACGAGGCCCAGCAGTCGTGGATGATGGTTCCGCCATAGCGGGGGATGATGTTGATCGCCTCGATCGCCTCACGCCCGCGCTTGGGATGAAGGAACTTCAGGGTGACATCCCCCGCGCTGTAGACGTGGATCCAGTGGTTCTTCCGATCGACCCGCAGGGAGGTCTCATCGACATGCAGGGTGGGCCGGGAGAGGATCTGATCGATGGCCGCGTCCTCCCAGGCCGCCAGGGCCTGATGCAGCTGCATCACGTACTTCAGGATGGTCGCCTCGGAGATGGCCAGATCGATCAGCGTCTTGATCGATTGCTGCACCCGCTTGAGGGAGAGCATCTGGGCGACAACCAAGTTCAGGACATAGGCCTTGATGCCGGGTCCGTATTGCAACGGACCGGACATATCTGCCGGAAACGCCCCTTTGCTCTGCCCCTGGCAGTGGGGACAGACTTTGATCTCGGCGTCGACGTGGCTGATCACCTTCTCGAAGACAATGTCGATGCGAGTGCGCCGTTCGTGTTCCTCGCAGGGGGTGTCGCTGAGGTCTTCGCCACAGGTCTCGCAGACGTTGACGGGGGCGAGCGTGACGGTCTCAACCGTGCGGGTGTTGCCCGAGCGGGTGTTGTTGTACCCCTGGCCTTTGGCCTTGGCGCCGGCTTGGGGCGTGCTCTCGTCTTTGTTTGTCTGCGAGGATGGCAGGGAGGAGTTGCGGCTGTGCTTTGTGGTGTGCTTCTCCATGAACACGGCCAGCAGCACTTGGAACAACATCAGCATGGCCTCGAACAGGGTGCGGCTTTCCTCGCTCATCCTGCCCTCGGCGCAGAGACGCTCGAAGCGCTCCTTGAGGGTGTCGAATTCCTCGCGCAGGGAGGCCTTGTTGAGGCTGGCCATGAGCGCTGCGCGCCGCTGTGCCTAGAGCTCCTCGACCTCGACGGCCATCAGGCCCGCCAGCACCGCAAGGCGTTCGGCCCGGGGCATGGCCTGGTAGCGCCTGGCCCAGCTTTCGGCCTTGCGCTTGATGCGCTGGCGGTCGGTGAAGTTCTTGCCCGCGAAGCTGGCCCAGAACAACCGCTCGGGCGTAAAGTTCAGCCACAGCTTCTCGGTGCGTACCCCCGCCTGGTTCATGACCTGAAGCTCCAGGGTGTGCCAATCGCCCAGCTGCTCGTCGTACAGCGCCGAAGGGTAGCCGGAGAGGATGACGTGGCACGGCAGGCGCTTGAGCAGCGCCAGCAGCGCGATGTGATCGGCCTCCTCGTAGTCGAAGCGGTAGCGCCGCTGCGAGGTGCGGGTGTGCTTGAGGTAGGGGGGATCGCAGTAGATCAGCTCACGGCCCTGAAAGGCATACTCGGCCAGAAACCGGTGGGCACAACCGTGGATCTTCTCAACCGGATAGTCGCATGCAAACCGGGCCAGCGCCCGCGCATCCAGGTCGATGCCGATGTTGTGCAACGC
>JARRJX010000615.1:0-581 GCA_037388645.1 Chloroflexota bacterium | reverse complement strand
CCGCCCAGATGGGTTTCGATGTAGGTATCGTGTGGCGGCATCAAGGCGATGATCGGCTGGCATAACCCCGAAGTCGCCTTCGATCCGAGATAGCTGCCCATGGCTGTGGATCCGTGTCGATGGTTCGGATCAACACCATAGTGGCCACACGCTATGCTGTCAAGCACACCTCGCCGACAGCTCGCCGCTGCTGGGCGCGCAAGGTACCGGCTCGGCAGCGGTTAATGTCCCGGGGGTGAGTAGTCACCGAAGAATTTGGATAAATCCAGATCGACCACGTAGGGCTTTCCCCCGGCCACGATCTTGCGTGCCGCCTCCACCGCTTGGGCTTGGCTCCGCTCGGGGCGAAAGCCGTAGCTGTGGTCGGAGAATAACGGCTCGAAGATCGGCTCCAGCAGTAGCTTGAGGGTGGCATGGACCACCCGATCGCGCACTGTAGGCACTCCGAGTAAACGAATGCCTTTGCCACCGGGCTTGGGGATCTCCACCCTGCGCACCGGGGACGGTTTGTAAGTCCAGCTTTCAAGGTCCGCTTGCAGCTGTCTTAGCTCTTCGTCCAGGCGTGCTTCGAACGCGGCAAT
>JARRJX010000614.1:0-3033 GCA_037388645.1 Chloroflexota bacterium | reverse complement strand
CGACAGCGTGAACTCGCACGATGGGAGCGTCGTGCACGCGGT
The DNA here is from genome assembly GCA_037388645.1 of Chloroflexota bacterium. Taxonomy (GTDB): domain Bacteria; phylum Chloroflexota; class Anaerolineae; order Aggregatilineales; family UBA3940; genus JARRJX01. Next base: position 2,991 of record JARRJX010000614.1, on the reverse strand, counting down.
CGCCATCAGGGACCCCTCGGAGATAGCGAGCCAACTCCAGCCCGACACGACCGTCGTCGCGATCGACGAGGCGCAATTCTTCGACGACAGCCTGATCAAGGTGTGCCGCCACCTCGCCCATGACAAACAACTGCGGGTGATTATCGCTGGGCTGGACCTGGATTTCCGAGGAGAGCCGTTCGGGCCGATGCCTGCGCTGATGGCCGAAGCGGAGGAGCTTGACAAGCTGCACGCGATCTGCGTGGTCTGCGGCAGAGACGCCTCGCGCTCGCAGCGGCTGATCAACGGCGAACCGGCGAACTATCACGACCCTATCATCCTGATCGGCGCGCAGGAATCATACGAGGCTCGCTGCCGCCAGTGCCACCAAGTACCGGGATACCCCAAATAAGCACACCGGATTGTACCGCCGAGCAGGCCATGGTAGGCTATACACCACGGCTAACCATCGCCCCTGGAGACAGGAATGACAGCGCCACCTTATAACGACCTGTTAGATTACGTATTGATCGACGCGGAACGCCTGCAAAAGCGCATTACGGAGCTGGGCGAGGTGGCGGCACACCTTGATCAGGCTGTCGTCGAAGAATTGCGCCTCGTCGATCGCGACGACGGTCGTGTCGGGCTGGAGTTGGCCCGCTATCTCCGAGGGGTCCCTGATGGCGACCGCGTGCACGACGCTCCCATCGTGCGAGTTCACGCTGTCGGCCCCGTATCGGTCATCCAGGCTGGGTTTGAAGATTTGCACCGCCTGGCGGGCGATCTGGGCGCGTCGAACCCGCCGAATCAGCTCCTCGGATTTACCGCTGAACATGCTGCCGCAGATCACCTCGATCCGGCCCCGTTGATCTGGCATCCCTTTTGCTCCCGTAAAACGAAGGCGCGACATCTTAGGTTGAAGATGCCGCGCCGTGAGAAACAAGTCTGATAGGTTGTTTACTCTTCGTCGGTTTCGGGTAAGTCGTAACCACGAGAGCGCATGCGTCGTTTCAGGTCGATCAACCCCTTGTGGCCGAACCCTTTGATCTCCAGCAGCGCCTCGTCGCCGCCTTCTTCCAGCTTGGCGAGCACGTCGCCCGTAGTTGAGATGTCCGCGGCGGCCAGGGCGTTTTCGAGAAGTCTCCTCCACCAAACGCGGCTGAACGGCAGACAAGAACTTTTCACGAGCTTGAAGCCGCTTCAAGAAGCGGTCTACCTGCCCCTCTGTGTCGACGATGCGCTGCTCGCCGGTATAGAAAGGATGGCAGGCGCTGCAAACGTCGGTGCGTATTTCCGGGATTGTCGAGCCGGTTTTCCAGGTGTTGCCACAGGCGCAAATCACCGTGGCCTCTGGATACCACGTTGGGTGTAGTCCTTCTTTCACCGTTCATTCCTTCTTTCCACAACACGGCCCTGTGTCAGTCGTACAGGATAGCGTATTGCATTGATATTTTAGCGGTGAGACTGACCGTCTAAGTTTCTAGCCTGCGTTTGGGTTATCGGGGTAAACGCTCACCATCTTACGCCCACCCCTGCCCCATTCGAAATAGACGTAACCTTCTTGTTTGGCGAAGAGCGTGTAATCGCGCCCCATCCCCACGTTCGTGCCGGGGTGGAACTTCGTTCCTTTTTGGCGCACGATGATGTTCCCTGGGATCACGTATTCGCCGCCGTAGTGCTTCACCCCACGCCGCTTGGCGTTGCTGTCGCGCCCGTTCCTGCTGGAGCCGCCGCCTTTTGTGTGTGCCATGGGCTGTACCTCTTTCGACGGGCTGTCCCGTCCGACGACTATTCCTCAGCCGAGGGTTCTGCTGCGGCTACTGCCGCAGGTTCCTCGACGGCTTGTTCCTTCTTGGCCTTCGCCTTCCCGGAGACAACGTCCTTCACCAGCAGGCGGGTGTAGTTCTGGCGGTGCCCCTGCTTGACGCGATACCGGGTCTTTGGCTTGTATTTGAAGACGATGATCTTCTTGCCCTTGAACTGCTCGGTGACTTCCACTTTGACGCGGGCTCCCTTGACCACGGGCTGCCCGACGGCGGAGTTGTCCCCGTCGCTGATCAGGAGCACGTCGTCGAGGTCGATCTCGGTGCCGACCTCGTACGGCAGTTTTTCGGTGACGATTGTCTTGCCGGGTTCGGCGTGATACTGCTTGCCGCCTACGCGGACGATGGCGTACATGGTTTGTTCTCCGTTCTTCGCTCGCCGCCTGGGTGGGCATCTCGCAAGAGCCTGCCAGGGGAAGACGGGTTGAAGCGTATTTCATGCGGTATACATAGTAACGCCCCGATCTGGGGCAAGGAGTGATTATAGCGGATATGTGGTCGGCGTGTCAAAGGATTTTGCGTGATTCTTATGGGGTGGCTCGTGTGGCTAGCACAATGGCGCGCATCTCGTCTGCCGGGAGGCGTGCCACGTTCTGGAAGATGAGCACCCGTGGGTGGTCGTACACGGTGAACGACTCGTCCGCCGGGCCGGGCAGCCGCCCGATGTGGGGGCCGTGCGTCAGCGGGTTTGGCAGGCCCGGCCTGCTGAAGGGGTCGTCGTACAGGCTGACTCCGAAGAGGTTGGGCTCGCGGCTGAAGGTCGCTTCCAGTTCATAGCCAAGCTCCCCGCCAAACAGTGCCTGGTAGTACCGGCTGGTCAGCGGGTACCTGTCGCTCAGCCTGGGGATCGTGCCGTACAGCCGGTTGCTGGACAGGATGATCGTGTCCGCGCTGGCTATCTCCCTGAGCAGGCTGTCCAGCTTCTCCTGGTCGTCCGGCTCGGCGAATGGGTCTACCAGCGCCGTGTCATACAGCTTATCCCGTATGAATCCCCCGCTCGTGCTCAAGTCCAATGGCAGCGGGTCGTCCCAGCGTTCCACCACGATTGTAGAGTGGAAGGGGAGCGTGTCGTAAATCCATTCTGACGCCGCCACCCAGGGGTGTTCCTGGTCGTACATCCGCACGAAGGCGATCGCATACAGGGTCGTGGGCACCACCACGATAAGCCATCCGACCAGGATCGAAAGAC
>JARRJX010000613.1:1734-4687 GCA_037388645.1 Chloroflexota bacterium | reverse complement strand
GCCTCGGCCAGCGTCCGCGCCCAGCCAGTCGCCCTCACACTGACCGCCTCCCGGATGGCGATGTCCCCGAAATCGACAAACGACAGGATATTATCGTCGGCCTGGCGCAGCAGGCGCGTGTCGGTAAACGTCTCCCCGACGGTGAAAAGGCGGGTGGTCTGGGAGGGGTTGATGATCAGCAGGTTGCCGTCCGGCAGGTCGCCCGGCACCCAGCCGTCGTAGACGATCAGGTCGAACTCCCCCTCCGGCATCCGGCCCGGCGGGGCGCGGAACGCCTCGACGCCCGGCAGCGACCGCAGCACCTGCTCAAGGAAGAGGTTGCCCTCGGTGAACAGCAGCACCCGCCCACCTCGCGGGGGCGCATAGGCAGCGTAGGCCACGTCGTCCAGCGGGAGCCTGTCCTCCAGCCCGCCCTCCACCGGCGAGGTCAGCTCGGCCCGGATCAGCTGGGTATCTTCCGGCAGGTTGTCCAATGTGAAGTCGACCGACTCCCCGGCGGGCACGGCCAGGCGCTCCGCCGTCAACAGTTGATCGTCGGCGTGGATGCTCAGGATCACGTCGGCGTCTTGCTCGCTGTAATTGGTGACCGAGGCGAACAGGTGGGGCACGTTGTCCAGCGAGCGGACGGCCAGCGCGCCGATCGCCAGGTTGTCCGCCGAGCGCCCGACCTGCAAATAGTGCACCTCCGCCGGTAAAGGAGGCAGCGTCTCCGGCAGGCCACCGTCCGAGATGATCAGGATGCTGGCCCCTTCCCGCCCGGCGATGCTCGCCCCGGCCAGCGCCAGCGCCGCTTCCCAGTCGCCCTGCGCCTGGGTCGGCTCCGCCCGGCTGATCGCCTCCCGCAGGGCAGCCCTGTCCCCGGTGGCGGGCGTCAACACCTCCGGCACCGGCCCCACCGCGATGATCGTCATCACCTCGTCGTTCGCCAGGTCGCCGACCAGCGCGGCGGCCTCTTCCTTCGCCGCTTCGAAGCGCGTCAGCCCGCCGGGCATATCGTCGGCGTTCATGCTGGCCGAGGCGTCGAGCAGCAGCGCCACGCTGCCTGCCGCCACGCTCGGCACGGGGATGTAGGGGCGGGCGAGCGCCAGCACCAGCGCCGCGAGGATCAGCAGCTGCAGCAGCAGGAGCAGGTTGCGGCGCAGCCGCTGCCAGGGCGTGTTGGCCTCCCGATCCTGCATCAGGCGCTGCCAGAGCATGTTGCTGCTGACCACCACCTCGCGGCGGCGCAGACGCAGCATGTACAGGATGATGATCGGGATAGCCAGGCCAGCCAGGGCCAGAAAGGTGGGTGTCAGGAAATTCATAAATGATAAACCGCTAACCCATTACCTTAATTAGTAAGCCGGAAGGAATCCCTGTGCCGAAAGTGCCTCGAAAACCTCTTCAGCCGCCAGTGCATACCCTTCCGCATTCCAGTGATTGTCTCTGGCGTATAACTCACGCCCTTCTTCATTCAGCGCTACACGAAACGAAGGCAAAAGATCCACAACTGGAATACCACTACCTTCGAGAACGCCCAGAGCTTGCCGATTAGATTCACCCTTCTCCAAACAAAGTATATTGAGTTCTTCAAGTGTATGGACCACTTGTTGACTATACTCAGAATCTGTCTCCTCGCGGGCGGGCACGGTGAATACCACCAATTGAGCGCCTGATTCCCTGACAGCGTCGTCCAGTTCGACGAGTATTCTTTTGGTGACAGCCCATCCTTCAGTAAACAATGGTGCCTCTTCGCACAAGTCCGGGTCAGCCCAGAACTCATCACCTGGTGCTGCGCCATCTCCCGTTGGATCCGCTTTCTCCTGCTCCGCCCAATAGGTCGCCAGAACGCGGGCGAGCACTGACAGCGCCCTGCCATTACCATTGAAGAAACCAAGCAGCACTAAGTCTGGGCTGTAGCTCATCCCTTCTTCCACATAGGCCAGATAACTCTGCAAGGTACCATACCCACTTACACTCATATTTATAACGTCGACGTTCTCCAGACCATCCTGACGTGCGACTGTTTCTAACTGCCGCGCAAAGGTATCTTCATCACTGACAGCATCTCCCTCCATGAAGGAATCGCCCAGGACGAGGATACGAAAAACGCCCTCTGGTTTAGCTACGGTATGCTCGACATCGCGCCACCCATGCGAGTTGGTTGAAACCCGCACCAGCGTACCCGCCGTCCATACACTCACATCATTGTCCGGTTTGAGCCGCCACCCCAGGACGGGATCGGGGAGCCACAAAGAATCGAACCCGATCAGGACTGGCCCTGGTGTGAGCAGGCGCATCCCGATTTCCAACAGGCCCAGGGTTGCCAGAACGGCCAACAGGCTAATCACTAGGTTCACAGCAGCGCGCCCCAACCTGTTCCACCAACCCATGGATAGCCTGACCTTACTGCACCACGCCGATGCGGCGCAGCTCGTACAGGATCACGTTCTCCCACGGTATCGCCGTCTCAAGCGCCAGGTAATGCACGTCCCTGCCCAGGCAGTAGGCCGCCAGGTCGCGCCGCCAATCCGCCAGGCGTCGCAGATAGAGGTTGCGCATCGCCCCGTCTATCGTCACGTCCTGCCCGCTCCCGGTCTCGGCGTCGATCAGCCGCAGGTCGCCGTTGAGCGGCGGCGAGACCTCGTCCGGCGACAGGATATGGACGATCCCCACCTCATAACCCCGCCCCTGGAGGGCGTCCAACCCCTCGCGATAGCCGCCGGGCGAGAGCATGTCGCTGATCAGGATCGCCAGGCCGGGGCGGCCCCCGCGCAGGGCGTAATGGCTCAACGCCTCATTCAAATCGGTCGTGCCGCCGGTCTCCACCCCCTCGACCCAGGTCAGCATGCCTAACGTCTGCCCGCGCCCGCGCAGCGGCCCCCAGCGCGCCACCGCCTGCTCGCCCGCCAGCAGGGCAATTGCCACCCGGTCGCCCGTCGCCAGCCCAATGTGGGCGAGCGCCCCGGCCAGC
>JARRJX010000613.1:0-1667 GCA_037388645.1 Chloroflexota bacterium | reverse complement strand
CAATGTGCCGCCGTTCATCGGCCAGTTCATCGACTCGCTCGAATCGAGCAGGATGTGCACCGAGAGGTCTTCCTCCTCCTCAAGCAGCTTGATGAACGGCTTTTCCAGGCGGGCGTAGATGTTCCAGTCGAGCCGCCGCAGGTCGTCGCCGCGCACGTAGTTGCGGTAGTCGGCAAACTCTATCGACGTGCCGCGCTTGACGCTGCGCCGCTCGCCTTTCATCACCCCGGCGCGAATCTTATGCGGACAACTAACAACACGGTAAAAGACAACCGATCCCCTCTCGATTCCACTCATTCATTGAACGTCCTCAGCCCCACCGCTCCGCAGCACGCGGAAGGCAAGCCCAACCACGAACGGCCCCAACAAAAACAGGCAGAGTATCCCGATGATCGCGCATTCGAAGGGACCGAGCCAGCGGAGCATCGCCTAGCCTGCTGGCACCGTATCGAGCAGCTGGGCGATCACCGCGTCGGTGGTGATGCCCTCCGCCTGCCCCTCAAAGTTCAGCAGCAGGCGGTGCCGCAGGGAGGCGGGCGCGACCGCCTTCACATCGTCGAAGGCGACGTTGTAGCGGCCATCCAGCAGGGCGCTGATCTTGGCCCCCAGGATGAGCGCCTGCGCGCCGCGCGGGCTTGAGCCGTAGCGCACGTAACGGGTCACCATGTCGGGCGGATTTTCCGAGTCGGGATGGCTGGCGACGACCAGCCGGGCCACGTACTCGCTGACGTGGGTCGGGATGGGCACTTTGCGGGCCAGCCGCCCCATCTGGATCACCCGCGCGCCGTCCGTCGCGATGCTGGCGTGCGCCTCGAACGCGCCAGTCGTCCGGTCGAGAATCTCCACCAATTCCGACGAGGAGGGGAACAGCACGTCGATCTTGAACATGAAGCGGTCGAGCTGGGCCTCCGGCAGCGGATAGGTGCCTTCCATCTCAAGCGGGTTCTGAGTCGCCAGCACGAAGAACGGCTCGTCAAGCAGGTAAGTCTGGTTGGCGACCGTGACCGAATGCTCCTGCATCGCCTCCAACAGGGCGGACTGGGTTTTAGGCGTCGCCCGGTTGATCTCGTCGGCCAGGATCAGGTTGGCGAAGACCGGCCCGTGCTGGAATCGGAACTCGCGCCGCCCATCCTCGGCGTCCTCCAACACGTCCGTGCCGGTGATGTCGGCGGGCATCAGGTCGGGGGTGAACTGGATGCGCGAGAAGCGCAGGTCGAGCACGTCGGCCAGCGTGCGGATCAGCATCGTCTTGCCCAGGCCGGGCACCCCCTCCAGCAGCGCGTGCCCCCCCGCGATGATGCAGATCACCACGTGCCGGACCACCTCGTGCTGGCCGACGATCACCTGGCCCACCTGTCCCTCGATGGCGGCCACCGTCTCCCGAAACTCGGCAGGCGTCATTTCCAGTTGTGCGGTTGCGTCTGTCACAGGTCATCCCTTCTTTTCAACAATAAGACCAGAGTCCGGCCCGTCCCGATCAGCTTTCTAACGCGCCCTCAAATAACAGATTACCATCCGAATCGTATGCGCGTACGACGATCCCCGCCGCGTCAGGGGGCAGCAGGGCCTGGAAGCCGCCGCCGATGATCGTCGCGTTGACCTCGCCTCCCTGGTAGGGCACACGGATAGCGACCACCCCGGCGTCGTAAATCTCCCCATAAACCACC
>JARRJX010000612.1:639-2536 GCA_037388645.1 Chloroflexota bacterium | reverse complement strand
CAGATATCCGCCATTGTATAGACCGAATCGCGGTAAGCTGGCACGCCCAGCCGCCCGCTCAGCTTCTCCGCCGCGCGCTGCGTGATCCCCAGCAGCGGCGACGACCCGCCGATCTGGCGGTAGCGGTCGGTGATCTCGTCGACCAGGTGTTGGGGCGTCTCGCGCCCGCCGCGCACGTCGAGCAGATAGGCCGGGATGTCGCCGAGCGAATCCGGCCCGCCGTAGGCCATCAACAAGACCGCGCTTGACCCCTCGCTCATGCCTCTTCCACCTGTTTCGCCACGGCCTGCCGCTCGCGGATGCGAATCTGGCCGTCGCGGACCTCCGTCTCGTAGGATGGGACGGCGGTGTTCGCCACCCCGTCGACCACATGCCCGGTCGCCAGGTCGAACTTGGCGTAGTGCCAGGGGCAGGTCACTTCGCAGGCGTTGGTGTCGACCGCGCCCTCGCTCAGCGGGCCGCGCGCGTGCGAGCAGCGGTTGCTCAACGCGTAGACCGCCCCCCCGACGTTGAACAGCGCGACCTGCCTGCCCGCCGCGTATACGGTGGCCGTCGTGCCGGGGGGCAGCTCTTCTAATGGCAGCAGCGTCGTCCAGCCCTCGGCGTCGGGGGCGTCGAGCGCGGCGTCGGCGGCGATGGGCGGCCCGCCCAGGCTGTCGAGCGTCTCCGGCAGGGGCAGGCTGCGGCAGGTGAACATCGGCGTGTCGCGCAGGGTGTACATGCTCGCCTGGCTGAAGCGCAAATCCATCACCAGGTCGACGAACTGCGAGGGGTCGTCACCCTCGAAGGCAACGACGAACTCCTGGTCGTCGATGCCGTAGGAATAGGTGGTGTTGAGCTTGATGTCGGGGTACTTGCGACCGATGCGGATGTGCTCGTCGATCATCGCCTGGCGCTCCTCCTGGCTGAGCGCGTACCAGGGGCGGATCTTGACGAACGGATACACGAACAGGTAAGCGTGCTCGCCCGGCTGGATGACGATCCGCTGCGCCGCCGCGTCACCGTCGACCATCTCGCCGATGTCGTAGATCGAGCGGCGGGTGATGGCGAAGAAGCTGTGCGGCATCGTCAGGTACGGCCCCATCGCGCTGCTCAGGATGGCGGTCATCAATTCCTGGAACGGCTCCGGGCGGGACGCGACCTGCCAGAGCAGGAAGTCGACGTCGCCCCGCAGGCCGACCAGGCTGTAGCTGCGCAGCAGCAAACGCCGGTTGAAAGTGCGGATCGCGCTGACCAGCTCCAGCTTGGCCGCGCGCTGGCGGTCGTCGGGCAGGCGGCGGAAGGCATCGGCCAGCTTGAAGAAGCTGAACTTGACAAACTGCCTCCCCTGGTGGCCGTTCGACGAGTGGTTCCCCCTCGGTGTGCTCACCTGATACGTCTCCTCGCAAGCTGATCGGACTTGGTGGTCGGGTGCTGGTACTTATTATTAGATGAACGATCAGATTGTATCGTTTCATCATCCATCGTAAAAAAATCCGGCACCCGCCGCTGCCTGCTGGTGCCCGGCGGGCACCGGGGAGAGAAGGCGGTGGGGGGTGAGATCGGTTTCACCCCCCACCTGACCGTCCGCTGGGCGGTCGCTCCCTGACACGGCCCATCCTTCAGCCGGGGGGATTACTCGTCGTGGCTCAAATAGGGGGCAAGCTCCTCCTGGTAGGGGAAGCTGCCCGGCTCGTACGTGCAGAACGGCTCCTCGCCGACCGGGCTGCCGGTCACGGCGTAGGCCCGCGAGCGCGATCCGCCGCACACGAAGCGGAACTCGCACATCCCGCAGCGGCCCTCGTAGAGGTCGGGCGAGCGCAGCTCCTGGAACAGGGGCGAGTCGCGGTAGATGTCGACCAGCGACCCTTCCTTCACGCTGCCCCCGGCCACCGGCATGAACCCGCTGGGGAACACC
>JARRJX010000612.1:0-632 GCA_037388645.1 Chloroflexota bacterium | reverse complement strand
GGTCTTCCTCCACGTAGCGCGCGTTGCTGGTGTCGGCGATCCGCTCGAAATCGGCCCGCAGCCGCTGGTAGGTCTCGCCCAGGCCCATGACCGGGCCGGGGTCGACGCCCAGCTCGTCGAGGATGGTGCGCTGGATGACGATCCGCTTGTAATGGTGGCCCTCGGTGGTCTTGACGCTCATCAGCTTGCCCGCGTCGTAGAGCCAGTTCATCACGTCCTCGTACTCCTGGGGCGTGACCTCGTCCTCGACCTTGCCGCGCCCGGTGGGCACCAGGAAAAACACGCTCCAGGTCATCACGCCCATGTCCTGCACCAGCTTGAAGATGTTGGGCAGGTCGGCCAGGTTGTAGCGGGTGACGGTGGTGTTGAGCTGCACTTTGAGGCCGACGTCGTGGGCGGCCTGCCAGCCGTCGACGGTCATCCGGAACGACCCCTCGACGCGCCGGAAGTTGTCGTGTAATTCGGGCGTTGAGCCGTCGATGCTGAGCGACATCGCCTTCGCGCCCGCCTCTTTCGCCTTGAGCAGGTTCTCGCGGTTGAGCAGCGGCGTGCCGGAGGGCGAGACGGCCATCGGCAGGCCGATCTCGGTCCCGTAGGCGATCAATTCAAAGATGTCGTCGCGCTTGAACGGG
>JARRJX010000611.1:0-3247 GCA_037388645.1 Chloroflexota bacterium | reverse complement strand
CCTCAGCCTTCCGCCCCCGCCTTCAGGTTGTCGAGGGCTTCCGCCAGGGCCGCCTCGACCCGCTGCTCGACGAGTGCCCGGTCGGCGATCCGCCCCAGCACCCCGCCCGGCAGCTCGTACACGATCTCCGCATCGACCCACTGCCCGCCGTCTTCCTCGGCCAGGTCGAAGCTGGCCCGGCCCTGGGCCATCCCCTGAATGTCATATTCGACCCGCACCCCGGTCACGTAGTCCAGCACGGTGAGCGTCAGCTCGAAGGCGGTGCCCGCCGCCTGGAACTCGACCTGCGCCGCCCCGCCCACCTCCGGATACGTGCCGTCGACCGCCACGCGGGTCACGCCGGGGAACCAGTCCGGCCAGCTTTCCGCATAGCGCGAATAGGCTTCAATCGCCTCCGGTGCTGCGTTGACTTGAATTCTCCGCTGGATCACAGTCATTTGCCAATCTCCCTCTTAGTGAAGCTGTAAATCGCTTGATGAATCACCGAACTTCCTCGCCGTTCCCACCCATTGTATAGATAGTCTGAAGCGGTTGTCAATTGCCTCCCGGCAGGTGCCCCCGGCAGGCGAGGCCGAATCAAAAGGACGGCGCTCACCCCCGCCGAGCGCCATCCTTTTTCGCCCCCGCCGACGCGGGATCAGCCTCTCGCCGGAGAGGAGGAGATCGCCATCGTCGAGGCCACCACCTGACCGCTGAAAGCTGCCCGCCGTCCGCTACCCAACCAGCGGATCAGGCTCCCCATCCTCCAGGCGCAGCAGCAGCCGGGTCGCGCCCAGCGCCAGGACGGCCAGCGCCAGCAGGATCAGTGCGCTGCTGAAGGTCGCCCCAAGGTCGCGCTCCAGCGCGCCGTAGACCAGCAGCGGCATCGTCTGCGTCTTGCCCTGGAAGTTCCCGGCGAACAGGATCGTCGCCCCGAACTCGCCCAGCGCCCGCGCCCAGCTTAACATCAGCCCGGTCAGCATCGCGGGCAGGCTGAGCGGCAGCACCACGTGGCGCAGCGTCCCCCAGGCGTCCGCCCCGTCGATCTGGGCCGCCTCCTCCAGCTCGCAGGGCAGCGCGCTGAAGCGCGTCTGGGCGGTGCGGATGTAGAACGGGGCCGAGACGAACACCTGGGCCATGATCACCGCCAGCGGGGTGAAGGCGAAGTGAATCCCCAGCGTGGAGAGGCTCGCACCCAGCAGGCCGCGCCTGCCAAAGGCGGCCAGCAGCGCCAGCCCGGCCACCACCGGCGGCATCACGATCGGCAGCTCGACCACGATCGAGAGCGTCCGCAGCCAGCCCCGCCCGCCGCGGGCCAGGATCAGCGCCAGCGGGGTGCCCAGCAGGGCGATCACCAGCATGCTGATGCCCGGCTCTATCATGGGCCGCTCGCCAGCCAGGGTGATCGCTCGCCCGATCAGCGCGACGACCGGCACCACCTGGAACAACACCATCAGCGCACCCAGCAGGCCGGTTGCGGCCCGGAAAGAGCCGTCAGACCGGGAGGAACCGCCGGGCCGGGGCCTGTCTCTGGCCGGTCGCTCCATGGCGCGTATTCTGGCTGAACGCAGCCCGCGCCGCGCTTCTCTGAGATTCAAGAGTCCCCCCTCACGGCTTCGCGCCGAAACCCCAGCGCCCTAAGATCGCCTGCCCCTCGCCGCCCATCACGTAGTCGACGAAGGCCGACGCCCCCGCCGGGTTGGGCGCGTCGCTCAACGGCGCGATCGGGTAGCTGGCGATCACGTTATAGGCGTCCGGGATCGCGATCTGGATCACCCGGTCGGCGATGTCCGGCGTCACGTCCGAAGTGTAGACCACGCCCGCGTCCGCCTCGCCCAGCGCCACCTTGGCCGCCACCAGCCGCACGGTGTCCTCCTCGGAGACCAGGTTGGCGTAGAAGCCATCGGCGAAGGCCGGGCCATAGGCCGGGTCGGCGGCCAGCCTGCCCAGCGCCTCGTCGGTGTAGTCACGCACCGGCACGCCGGGCACAGCCAGCACCAGCGCGATCCCCGGCTGAGCCAGGTCGCCCAGCGATTCGATCCCCGCCGGGTTGTCGGCGGGCACGATCGCGGTCAGGCGGTTGGTGGCGAACAGCAGCGGCTCCTCACCCTCGACCCGCCCGCTGTCGACCACCACCTGCATCTGCGCCGGGTTGGCCGAGGCGAACACGTCCGCCGGAGCGCCCTCCACGAGCTGCGCGGCGAGCTGCGACGAGCTACCGAAGTTGAGCGCCACCGTCGTGCCGGGGTTGACCGCCTCAAACGAGCGGGCGATCTCGCTCATCGCGTCGGTGAGCGAGGCGGCGGCGAACACGATCACCTCCTCCGGAGCGGCTTCCTGCGGCGCGCAGCCGCCCAGCAGCAGGAGGAGGATCAGGGCGAATATGGGTGCGTGGAATCGGGATGGTTTGCTGCGCATGTTCGAGTGTCAGCTTTCGTTTGTCAGTGGGATCAAACGGCGCGACGCACCTCACCCGACCTTCGGTTGGTCGAGCGAATCCCGGTCGTCCGCCATCATCTCGGCACAGCGATCCAGCCAGCCGAGCGCCGCGTGGAGCTGCCCCACTGCGAATTCCAGCGAGAGCCGCTCGGTGGGCGAGGCGGTTTGCCCGGCCTCGGCCCGCAGGCGCTCAAGCTGCCGCTCGCAGGCGCGCCGCTGGGGCTCGACGATCGGGCCGGGCGGCAGGCCGAGCAGCCGGGCGACGTGCAGCTTGCTGATGAACTCCACCCGGATGCGCCGCACGCTGGCCGAAGGGTGAGGGTCGGCCAGCCAGCGGTCGAGCTGTGCCCGCCCCGCCCTGCTGATCGTGTAGTCCGTCCGGGGGGGCGCGTCAGGCGTCTCGACCTCGGTCCCGACAATCGCGCCCTGCTTCTCCAGCCGCTTGAGCACGGCGTACACCTGGCTGGTGCTCATCGTCCACACCCGGCCCAGCAGCGCGGGCGATTGGAAGTGGGCGACCAGCTCGTAGCCGTGCTGGGGCTGGGCGGCCAGCAGGCCCAGGATCACGTGGTCAGGCGTCGGTACTCTCATACCCCTATTCTATCGTGGAATAGGGTGGCTGCCAATGGCTCGATCGCGCCGCTCCGCCTTTCCTCAGCACCGGAAACCTCCTACAATGGGCGTATGAAGTGCGCGCGTTGCCAGGATGAGACTCCGCCCATGAGCATGACATGCACAGACTGATGAACAAAATCTCACTCTCGTTGTGCTCAGCCATCGTTATCGCCAGCCTATCAGCCTGTTCGTTGAGACAACAACCCGAACTCCT
>JARRJX010000610.1:0-3142 GCA_037388645.1 Chloroflexota bacterium | reverse complement strand
GACCCACCCGGAAAAAGAGGACGTCGAGGCGACACGCCCCAATGCCCTGGAAGTGGTGCTCGATAACTACGCGGCGGGCGTCGAGCCGGACAAGGTCACCCATTACATGCAATCGGACGTGCCCGAAACCGCCGAGCTGACCCTGATCTTCTCGATGCTGACCACGGTGCCGCGCTTGCAGCGGGTGCCGACTCTGAAAGAGGTCATGCACAACCTGCACATCGAGGAGCCATCGGCGGGGCTGTTGAATTACCCGGTGTTGCAGGCGGCGGACATCCTGATCGTGAAGGGCGACCTGGTGCCGGTGGGTAAGGACCAGGCGAGCCACATCGAGGTCACGAGGGAGATCGCGCGGCGCTTCAACGGTCGCTTCGACAAGGTCTTCCCGGTGCCAAAAGGGCTGATCCCGGAGGACACGCCGACGCTGGTCGGGATCGACGGGCAGGCCAAGATGAGCAAGAGCCTGGGGAACGCGATCATGCTCTCGGACGACGCGGAAACCGTGCGTAAGAAGGTGATGCAGATGTACACCGACCCGAACCGCATCCACGCAACCGATCCGGGAACGGTCGAGGGCAACCCGCTGTTCATCTACCACGACCTGTTCAACCCGGACAAGGAGCAGGTGGCGGAATTCAAAGACCGCTACCGGAAGGGCACGATCGGCGACGTGGAGTGCAAGCGGGTGCTGGCCGAAAAGCTGAACGTCTTCCTCGACCCGATCCGCACGCGGCGGGCGTACCTGGAGGCACGCCCCGACGACCTGATCGACATCCTGCGGATGGGGACGAAGCGGGCGCGGCCCATCGCCCAGGAGACGGTCGCCCAGGCCCGCGAGGCGATGGGGCTGACCAGCCCCTTGAAAGAGCGTGTGATCGAGCTGTATTCGTAGCTTTGAGGCCAAAAGACTGCTGGCAAAGGAGGTGCTTTCGTAAGCTGATGGAATAGTCGACTGGCGACACCACAGGAATACTCCCGGTTCCGGCTGCTTCGATCAGGGCGATGCGCAGGCCCTTATCACCGGCGGGCCTGAACCTGTATTCTATCTGCCAATAATTGGAGGAGTATCCATGGCTACTCAAGATAAGACCCGGAAGTACGTGCTACCTGAGAGCGAGATGCCGTCGTCCTGGTACAACATCGCGGCGGACCTACCGGTGCCGCTGCCCCCTCCGCTTCATCCGGTCACCGGGCAGCCGCTCGGCCCGGACGATCTCGCCCCGCTGTTCCCGATGGCGCTCATCATGCAGGAAGTCAGCGCAGAGCGGGAGATCGAGATTCCGGAGCCGGTGCAAGATGTCTATCGCATGTACCGGCCTTCTCCGCTGATCCGGGCACGCGGCCTGGAGAAGGCGCTCGACACGCCTGCCCGCATCTACTACAAGTACGAGGGTGTCAGCCCGGCTGGCTCGCACAAACCCAACACCGCGATCGCCCAGGCGTTTTATAACAAGGAAGAGGGTGTCACCAAGCTGACCACCGAGACCGGTGCCGGGCAGTGGGGGTCGGCCCTGTCGATGGCCTGCGCCTTCTTTGGCATTGAATGCACTGTCTTTATGGTGCGGGTCAGCTACGATCAAAAACCGTATCGTGGGGCGCTGATGCGGGTCTATGGCGCAACCGTTTTCCCCAGCCCCAGCATGGAGACCAACGCCGGGCGTGCTATCCTGGAGCAAGACCCCGATTCGCCGGGGTCGCTGGGGATCGCGATCTCGGAGGCGGTCGAGGTGGCGGCCACCCACGACGATACCAAGTACAGCCTGGGCAGCGTGCTCAACCATGTGCTGCTGCACCAGACTGTGATCGGCCAGGAGGCCATGGCCCAGTTTGAGATGGCCGACGATTACAGTTTGAGATGGCCGACGATTACCCGGACGTGGTCATTGGCTGCACCGGCGGCGGCTCGAACTTCTCCGGGCTGGCCTTCCCCTTCGTCGGAGCTAAGCTGCGCGGCGAGGCCGACATGCGCGTGGTGGCCGTCGAGCCAGCGGCCTGCCCGACCCTGACTCGCGGGCCATATGCCTACGACTACGGCGACACGGCCCATCTGGCCCCGATGGTCAAGATGTACACACTGGGCAGCACCTTCGTGCCTGCCGGGATACACGCGGGCGGACTGCGTTATCATGGCATGGCCCCGCTGGTCAGCCATCTACTCCAGTTAGGGGAGATCGAAGCGATTGCGCCTCACCAGTTGGAGACGTTCGCTGCCGGTGTCCAGTTCGCCCGCACCGAGGGCATCATCCCGGCTCCTGAGTCGAACCACGCCATCGCCGGGGCGATCCGGGAGGCGCTGCGCTGCAAGGAAGAAGGGGTGAGCGAGGCGATCCTCTTCAACCTGAGTGGGCACGGCCACTTCGACATGCAGGCTTACATGGACTACATGGCCGGGAGCCTGCGGGATTACGAGTATCCGCAGGAGGAGATCGCTGCTGCCCTGGCCGGGCTTCCCACCATTAACCTGGTCGAGAGCTGAGAGTCTTCTCGACCGCGCCGAATCGTTTTGCCTCCGGCATTCTGTCGGCAGCCTGCGGGCGTCCGGCGGCTGTCGGAGGCTCTTTTTCGCCCCGTCCGGGAGGCAGATGACGTGACATTCTATGCGCCCCAGTGAGCGTAACATAATTGACAATCCCGGTACAGGCAGGTTAGAATAGCGATATCCACACCTTGGGGGCTGGTATTTTTTATCTGTGGCGCCGCGTATCAAGGTGCTCAATTTGACACAAAGGAGAAGGCGACGCACTCTTCCCAGGCGGTCTGGGCAAGGATCTTTGACGATGCCAGATACCCCCAATGGTCCGGAGGCCAGGACGCAATGAACCGTACATCACCCCCCCAAGATGAACCCCTCGAATTTGCCGCACTGCTAGACGAGTCATTTGAAGAAATCGACAATCTAGGCCGGGGAGACATCCGGAAAGGGACGATCCTCGCAATAGATAAGCAGGGACTGATCATCGACGTGGGTCTCAAGCGCGACGGGGTTGTCCCACGGGCCGACCTTGATTCGCTGGGCGACGACATCTGTTATGAGGTGGGCCAGGACATCGAGGTGATGGTCGTCAGGCTGGAGGACCAGGACGGGAACCTGATTCTCTCGATCAGACAGGCCCTCGCCAACAAGGACTGGGAAGCCGCCCGG
>JARRJX010000609.1:0-3398 GCA_037388645.1 Chloroflexota bacterium | reverse complement strand
TATCTTGAGACGGCGGTCGACTCGCTGGCGGACGTGGGCTACACGGCCAACACCGGGCGCGCCCACTTCGAGCACCGTCTGGCGCTCTCCGCCGGATCGCCCGCCGAATTACGCGAGAGCCTGTTGGCCTACGCCGCCGGGCGCGCCGCCGTCTCCCAGGGCCGGGTGAAGGGCGGCCAGCGAAAGCGGGTCGCCTTCCTGTTCACCGGGCAGGGCGCGCAGGTCGTCGGCATGGGCCGGCAACTGTATGAGACTCAGCCCACCTTCCGCCGCGCGCTCGACCGCTGCGCCGCAATCCTCGACGATCACCTTGAGGAGCCGCTGCTCTCCGTCCTGTTTGAGGAAACAGGCGGCGCGTTGTTGGACCAGACCGCCTACACCCAGCCCGCCCTGTTCGCCCTGGAATACGCCCTGGCCGAGTTATGGCGTTCGGGGGGTGTCGAGCCGGACGTGGTGATGGGGCACAGCGTGGGCGAGTATGTGGCCGCCTGTCTTGATGGGCGCGCTGCCCCCCGGCGGGCAGATGGCCGCTGTCTTCGCCTCCGAAGGTCAGGTCGCCCCCGCCCTGGAGGGCTACGCCGACCGCGTCTCGATTGCCGCGCTCAACGGCCCGGAGAACACCGTCATCTCCGGCGAGGGCGAGGCGGTCGAGGACGTGCTCGCCGCGCTTGAGGCCGATGGCCTCTCCTTCCACCGCCTGGCCGTCTCCCACGCCTTCCACTCGCCGCTGATGGAGCCGATGCTCGACGAGTTCGAGCAGTTCGCGGATCAGTTCGACTACCACGAGCCGCGCATCGCGCTCGTCTCGAACCTGACCGGCTCCCTCGTCGAGCCGGGCTTCGCCCCCGACGCCGCCTACTGGCGCGACCACGTGCGCAGCCCGGTGCGCTTCGCTGCTGGCATGCAAGCCGCCGCCGACGCGGACGTGTTCCTGGAGATCGGCCCCAGGCCGACCCTGCTCGGCATGGGCCGCCTCTGCCTGGACGGCTCGAAGGCCGCCTGGCTGCCCTCGCTGCGCCCCGATGCCGACGCCTGGCGCACGATGCTCGGCTCGCTGGCCGAGTTGTACGTGCGCGGCGTCGAGGTGGACTGGGCGGGATTCGACCGCGATTACCCGCGCCGCCGCCTGCCGCTGCCCACCTATCCCTTCCAGCGCAAGCGCTACTGGCTCGACGCCTCGGCCAACGGCACCCACAGGGGCCAGGCCGGGCTGAACGGCCCGCTCCAATCGGCGCTCGACGCGCTGGCGGGCCGCTTGTCCGATCTCCCGGCGGACGACCTCTCCCTGGACGCGATCCTCGATGCCGCCGCCGAGGTCTTTGGCCAGGCGCTCGACCGGGTCGAAGAAGAGCCGGACGCCGAATCCGAATCGGTCGAGATGGTCGATCTGAGCGCCGAATCGCCCGCCGGTTCGCCAACCCTGACCCGCGACTCGCTGCTCGCCCGCCCGCCGGAGGAGCAGCTTCCCGCCCTTGAGTCGTACCTCTGCGCCCAGGCCGCCCGCGCCCTCAACCTCGACCCGGCCTCGCTCGATCCGGGGCAGCCGCTCGACCAGTTGGGCCTCGATTCGCTGATGGCGATTGAGGTGAGGAACGCGGTTGAATCCGACCTCAGCGTGGCGCTGCCGCTGGCCGCGCTGCTCGGCGGCCCGACCGCCGCCCACCTGGCCGAAGGGCTGCACGAGGCCCTGATCGCGCCCGATTTTGGGGCGGCTCTGCCCCTGGTGCCGGTCGAACAGCCGGAGCATGGACACCCCCTCTCCTATGGGCAGCAGGCGCTCTGGTTCCTGCACCAGCTCGTCCCCGACGAGATTTCGTTCAACATCGCCGGGGCGGTGCGCGTGCTGGGCGAGATCGACCTGCCCGCTTTTGAGACGGCCCTTCAGGGCCTGGTCGATCGCCACCCGTCGCTCCGCACCGTGTTCGGCACGGTCAAAGGGGAGCCGGTTCAGCGCGCCCTCGACGCCGTCCCCGCGCCCTTCCGCTACGAGGACGCCACGGGATGGCCGGAGGACGACCTGCACGAGCGGCTCGCCTACGAGGCCCACCGCGCTTTCGATCTCGAATCCGGCCCGCCCCTTCGTGTGATCCTCTATCGCCGCGCCCAGGCCGAGCACGTGCTGCTGCTCTCCGTCGACCACATCGCCGCCGATTTCTGGTCGATGTCCATCCTCGCCCAGGAATTATTGACGCTCTACGTGGCCGCCCGCGAGGGCATGCCCGCCGCCCTGCCGCCCCTGCCGGTGGCCTACACCGATTACGTCCACTGGCACAACGAGCGCCTTGCCGGGGAGGAGGGCGACCAGTTGCTCGCCTACTGGCAGGATCAGTTGGCGGGCGAGCTGCCGCTGCTCGACCTGCCCACCGACCGGCCCCGCCAGCCGCTCCAGACCTTCGAGGGCGACACCAGCGGGGTGATCGTCCCGGCGGAGGTGGCCGCGGGCCTGCGGACTCTCGCGCGGCCACCCCGATCTGGCGGGGGTGGTCGGCTACTTCGTCAACGCCGTGCCGCTGCGCGCCGACCTCTCTGGCGACCCGGTCTTTAATGACCTGCTCGCCCAGGCCCGCCAGGTGGCCTTGGGGGCCATCGAACACCAGGACTACCCGCCCGCGCTGCTCGCCGAGCACCTGAAGCTGACGCGCGATTCGAGCCGCCCGCCCCTCTTCGAGACGATGTTCATCCTGCAAAAGGCGCAGGTGTTGGACGAGAGCGGCCTGAGCGCCTTCGCGCTGGGCCTGCCGGGGGCGCGCATGGAGGCCGCCGACCTCGTGCTTGAGTCGATGCCTCTGCGTGACCAGCCCGCCCAGTTCGATCTTACCCTGATGCTGGCCGAGATGGACGCCCGGTTGGCCGTCTCGATGCAGTACAACACCCACCTCTTCGACCGCTCGACCGTCGACCGGCTGCTGGGGCATTATGCCATGCTGCTGGAGGGGGTCGCCGCCGACCCGTCCAGGCCCGTCTCGGCCTACCCGCTGCTCTCCGAAGACGAGCGTGAAAAGCTGCTCGTCGACTGGAACCAGACCGCGCTCGACTACCCGCGCGAGTCGTGCCTGCCCCAGGTGTTCGAGGTGCAGGTCGCCCGCACGCCGGACGCCGTCGCGGCGGCCTGCGAGGGGGAGTCGATCACCTACGCCGATCTGTACGCCCGCGCCATTCAGCTCGCTCATTACCTGCGCGGACTGGGGGTGGGGCCGGACGTGCTGGTCGGCGTCTACGTCGAGCGCTCAATTGAGATGATGGTCGCCCTGCTCGGCGTGCACAAGGCCGGGGGGGCCTACGTCCCGCTCGACCCGACCTTCCCACGAGACCGGCTGGCCTACATGATCGCCGATTCGGGGGCGGGCGTGCTGCTCACCCAGGATCGGCTCGTCCCGGAGCTTCCCCCCCACCAGGCG
>JARRJX010000608.1:0-2677 GCA_037388645.1 Chloroflexota bacterium | reverse complement strand
TGGTAATGGACTTGACGATGCCGGGAATTGGCGGCTTGGATAACAGATCCAAGATCTGATCTGTCTTGGAGGGTTTTGCAGAGGGCGCTCGCTGGTTCATGAAGTGCCTCCTATCTTATCTTACCACAACAAAGCCGAGGATTTCACCAATGCTGGCTACGATGTTGGTGTAGAAGTTACCCCCCAACTGGCGAAATAGCTCGAACTTGATGCCGGGAGCGCCGATGAAGGGGCGTAACGTCCAGGCCATCTGGCTGCCTACGAACGCGTAGACTAGGATCCATAGGCGGAGCACCATACGCCGGGCTCCCGCACCCTCCTTGCCTGAAGCAGAGACGACCCCCATGCCTTGGCTCAGGAAGATTACGCCCATAATGCCGGCGACAGCGAAGACCACGACGTTTAGCAGCTTGAAGAACTGATACTGGCTGGTGGTCAGCAAAAAGAACATCGTAATAGGGGCGAAGCTGAGCAACAGCACGGCGGTGACGGTGATGGCCGTCAAAATCAGGGCGATGTTCTGGGTCAGACTCTGACTAGAGCCGAATAGTACATTGAAGAAGTATAGGGTGGGCGAGCACACAACCAGCGTGACCAGGAAGAGGACGGGCAGCTTGACCGCAGAACTGAGGGCCTGCCACAGGCTATGGGTGGAGCCCATCACCGCACCGTACACAGCCAGGAAAGCGATGCTGGAGATGAACATGGCTCGTATCTTTTCCTGCAGATTGATCCCATCCCGGATCTCGCTGAAGAAGTGATTCCGGTTGCGTAGAATGGTTTCGATAATCGCTAGGTCTTTCATTGAAATTATTCTCCTGGTTTGTGGATTGGTAAAGTACTCGCCCTCGTGCGGACGAACCAGATCAGCATCGCGGCTGCCAGGGCGAGCAGCAGCCATTCCTCGGGCTCCGGGACTCCGGTCACGCTGAATGGGCTCTGCGGCGTGGTCTCGCCAATCTCCTCGGATTCGCGCTGGAAGCGGTCACCGCGCGCCTCGAGTCGGTCCAGTAGGTCTTCCTGGCGCTGGTCGACGAGCACGATCATCGACGAATAGGGCGTGACGATGCCTTGCTCGATGGCGATGCGGTGCAGACGGTCGAGGGTGGCGGTCTGGTTCAGCGCATCACGCTGGCGGTGCATCGCGTCCAGGATGAGGCGGCGGGCTGCCAGAGCGGCGAAGCCATCCCCTGCGGTGTGGATCACCGTATCATCCATCTCCCCAGCCTCAGTCGGAACGATCGACCACGTGTAGCCGTCGATCACATCAGGGGACGAAGCGTTCTGCTCAGCCTCCAGCACAACCGCCAACCGGATCAGCGCCTCTTCTATGTCGCCGGTTACGCCGCCACCGCTGGCCTGGATCGCCTCCAACGTCCCATCGTCGTAACCCAGGGGAAAGTCCCCGCCCAGATGAACCATCCATACCGGCGCCTCGGGTATCGGAAGCTCGACATCACCAGCTCCTAGCTCATAGCCCGAGCCGTCGGTGAGGACCAAGACAGCATCATATTCCTGCCCGGCTTGCAGTGTATCGAATTGAGCCAGAAGTTCAGCCGCGTTCTGGCCACCATAAAACATGATGCTATCGGGATCGAGGGCAGCCAGGCCAATGCGTGAGGGGGGTTCGCCGCGGTACTTAGATGCCGTGAGATAGACGTCGACGGTCGACTCCGGCCCCGTCGCCGTGGTCAATTGGGCCAGCGCTGCCTTCACCTCGGCCGCGTGCTCGTCCATACTGCGCGAGCGGTCGAGGACGATGGCGAGCCGGAGATCGTCGTGAACTGGGGGCAGGTCGTTCGCCGAAACCGGATGGGCTATGACGGTCTCGCCAGCAGGGAAGTCGACGCGATGGACGGCTGGCTCCACGGGCGACGTAGCCGGCACAGACGCCGGCAGCCAGGCGTCCTCCTCGGCCGTCCTCGCTGGCCAACACGCGCCACGTCAACCACATGTGCAGCGGCGGCCCCTCCGTGATGATAGAGCGGTTTGAAGTCTCGTCCCAGCGCGAGGTTTGCGGCTGCACCGGGAATATGCGTAGCCGGTACTGGCGTGGCCCGATTTGCTCGACCAGCGCCGGATCCCGGTTATATCGCACCTCGTTGCGATAAAGTGCCTGGGCTGCGCCGCGCGGAGAGACCCGGTAAACGAAGCGCGTATCCCGGTCCGGGCTGTTGCCGAGCCACAACCCTGTGATAACGGCCGACTCGGGCAGGCTGAAGTAATAAACGACTTCCTGGCGCTGGCCTGTTTGATTTTGGTAAACCTCATATAGTTCGACTTGAGCCCAGTCATTGTTCTCGGCTACTGTAATTTCCTGGCGCATGAGGTGAACCTCGCGGTCGTCGACCGATTGCCAGGCAGACCGCGCCTGGTCGATGGACCAGGTAGAACGCACAGCGCGCACAACTGTGTCGCGCTCGCCCTCGATGATGGGCTGGTCGAAAAACGCTTCGTACAGCTTGGCAGCCTCGACAGGCTCCTCGCGCAGCGCTTGATTATCCGTTGTGGTATCGGGCTCCGGCGTGTGGACTGGTACGTAGAGCACGGGGCGCGCGACAGTCTCGTAGAGGTGCTCGATGTTCATAGCACTCTTCGGCGACATATTCAGCGTCCACTCGTACATGTCGCGCACATGGCGTACCTCACCCACGGCGCTGAAATAACGGACGGGGGC
>JARRJX010000607.1:3438-6773 GCA_037388645.1 Chloroflexota bacterium | reverse complement strand
CGCACGAACCACCACCAATCGATGTACTCCGGGTGATAGCGTTCAAAATACAGCAGTTCGCTGTAAAACGCCAGCGACTCGTCCAGCCACGGCTCGTGCACCTGGTCGTTGCCCACCGCCCCATACCACCACTGGTGCGCCGCCTCGTGCGCCACCAGCGCCGTCAGCAGCGAGTCCGGCTCGCCCGTATACGTGTTGTAGACGTAATCCGTGATCGTGATGAAGGCCGAGTACTCCATCCCCCCGAAGAACCCGTTCTCCGCCACCGTCAGGCTGTCGTAGGGGTAAGGCCCGTAGAGTTCTTCGTAGAGCGTCAGCGCGTTCGCCGCGATCTCCAGCGCCGCCGCCCCGGCTTCCGGCACCTCCGGCAGGTAGTAGCTGCGCAGCCCGATCCCGTCGACCTCCCCTTCGACCATCTCGTAGCGGTCGCTCGCGGTGAAGGCCACCCCGCGCGCGTGGTCCACCTCGAAGCGCCACACCCCATTCCCGTGCCCGACCAGCCCGCCGCTCGCAATCGTGATCCCCGGATCGGCTCGCACCGTCAGCGTGAGGTTGGCAAGCGGGTAGATAGTCGGGTCGCCCACCGCGTGGTAGTGCCAGGTGAGCCAGCCCTCCCCCTCGATGTACGGCACCAGCGCCGGGTACCACTCCCCCGCCTGGATCAGGTCGAACGTCCAGCCTGTGGTGCCGATTGGCGGCCAGTCGGTCGGCGCGACCGGCGGGATCACCACCCGGTAGCGCATCTCGATTGTCGCCCGCTCCCCCGGCTCAAGCGGGCGCGGCAGCGGCACGCGCAGCGCCGTCTCCCTCCCGAAGAAGTCCGGCGTGTCGCTCTCCGTCGTCTCCCCGATGCTCACCACCACCTCGTCCAGGAAAAACGACTCCGCCACCGACTTGATCGGCACGTTGAACACCACCTCGTCCCAGGCGTCCGCCGACGTGTTCTCGATCTCCACGACCTGCTGTACCCGCATCCAGCGCTTGGGCGTCGGCGGCGTCGGGGCAGGGGGAGAGGGAACGGCGCTCGATAATACCGGCTCCGCTGCCTCTTGCCGCTGGGCCGGGCCGCATCCGGCGATCAGCGTCGCCGTCAGCAGGATCGAAATGAGTTGGGAGGTGCGGGTCACGGCCCTCTGTCCTTGTGCCTGTCGTGATCAGGCGCGAGTATAACCCGCCGCCGACAGAATCGACAGGGCGCAGCCCTCACGACTGCGCCCCGCACTGTGGATTAGTGGAAGTTACCTCTCACCTTCGTAGTACTATGCCGACATCTACCTGCAAATCGGGCCGGATGTCGTTTCCTTCTATTACCCTGGACAGAGAGTCCACTTCAGCGGACATTTTACTTTATAGCCGCATGGTTTTAACCTGCGGCGGCCTTCGCCCACCGGCGTTGATCGCCCCTCCTATCGTCCCGGTGGGCGGTGCGCCAGGATGAACACGCGCGGGTCGACGTAGTTCTGCAGCACCGCGTCCAGGTTGGTGCCCGGCCAGTGGCCGGGGTTCCGCTCCAGCACGTCCGTCACCGCGATGTCGTAATGCAGGTGGAAGGCGAGCTGTCCGTCCGCGTTCCCGATCGAGCACACCTGCTGGCCGCGCTCGACCACGTCTCCCTCGCTCACGATCGGGCTGCTCACGTGCGCCATCCGCGACCACAGCCCACGATCCTAGGTTGCGCGCCGAGTACGTTACTCGCCCGTCGGCGGGCGAGTAGACCGGCGTGTTTTTGTCCGCGTCGTGCGGCAGGTTCAGGTCGGCCCCGGTGTGGTATGCCGCCCCCACCGTCGTGTAGTACGTCGCATAGCCCGTCGCGTCGTACCAGTCGCCCGGCCACACCTGGCTGCTCAGCCGCTCCTCGGCGGTGCCCACCGGCGGGTCGAACCCCGCCCCGACCGGCGGCTCGGTCTGCTCGACCACCTGCCGCCAGCGCACCGCGCCAAACGCGATCTCTAGCCCTTCCTCGCCGGTCAGGTCGGTCAGGTTGACCTGCGCCCCCTCCGACCCCTCCTCGAACTCGTAGACCACCAGCGGTACCCACTGGTTGCTGCGGCGTTCCTGCCTCAGCTTCACCAGAAGCTCCGTGCCCCGCCCCTTGATCCCGTGGATGTGATACTCGGCGTTGCGCGTTGTCGCGTGGTGGGAGGGGATGTAAACCGACACCTCGTAGATCCCGTCCTCCGGGATTCCGGGTCGCCAGGCCGCCCACACTGTGTCGCGGTTCTTGCCCGTTGCCTTATACTTCGTCTTGTGGCCGCGCACGCTCGTGAACTCGCTGAACACCGCGCTGCTCGGCTGCCCGGTTTGCGTGCCGTCGTGGTAGCCCGCCTGGTAGGGGGCCACGATCTTCTCCCAGCCGTAGCGCCGCAGGATGTCGTCCGGCCCCACCTCCTCCTCGACCTTCTCCGCCTGGATCACCGGGAATTGCAGCGGCCCGATCACGCCCAGCCGCCAGTACGACAGCCCGGTCGCCCCCCGCACGCTGCGCGCCAGGTTCTGCGCGCGGCGCAGGCTGGCGGGGTCGGCGGTGCCTTGCAGCACCGGGTAGATCGGCTTCTCGTATGCGCCCCACACCACATACGTCTCGTCCAGCAGGTCCTGCGGGTCCCGCCCCATCGACACCCAGTACACCTGCGGGTGCACGCTGTCGACGTAGGGCCGCCACCTGCCGGGGTAGACCGAGGCGTAATGCTGCTGGCGCGGGTCGACGCTGATCCCGATGTGGAAGTCCGTCCCCAGCCGGTCGCGGATTCCGCTCATCAGCGCTGTCACGTCCTCCTGTGTCCCCTGCCAGTGCCCGTCATATGGCTCCACGTCCAGGATCATCGAGCGCACCCCCGGCACGTTCGCCGCCTCGACCACCCGGTCGATCTCCCCCGCGATGTTCTCGCCGGTCATGTTCGCCCAGGCGTGGAACTCTAAACCGTTGTCGGCCAGCACGTCCACCCATCGCGCGATGTCGCTCACCCCGTTGACCGCCATCTCCCCGCTGTCGAACTCGCCCTCCCAGGTGTCGCCGTCGCTGGTCTTGACCCAGATCGCGTCCGAGGCCGGGGCCCAGTTTTTGATCGTGTCGGCCAGTTCTTGAATCGAGCTTTCGCCGAGCGCCTCTCCCTTAAAATGCCACAGCCCGATCTTTCCATCATATGGTGTGCTCATCAATACCTCCCCTTGTGGAATCCATTAGATGCACCGCTGCTTGTCTGTGTGTTATCGCACAGGTTTGAAGTCTGGTCAAATGTGAGGACGCCTTGCTGCTCCACCTGGCGTAAACAATCAGGCCGATGGGCTTGCTGGCTGCCTGACGACCTCATCCCCGAAAAGCCATCCTTCTGGAT
>JARRJX010000607.1:0-3395 GCA_037388645.1 Chloroflexota bacterium | reverse complement strand
ACAGGATGTTGCTACTTAAGCATCTCTGTAGATATATACGTACGTCCCAGAAGTTTGCCAGCATGCACTAATAAGTATAAGGCAGCAGCACAGATGAGTGGATATGTACTTATTGTTGAAGACGATGCGGATATGCGGGAAGTTCTCGGTCGTTCCATTTCATTCCTCCTGGACTATGAAACACGAACAGCCGAAAATGGCCTGGAGGCGTTAGATCATATTGGCAAACAACTGCCCGACCTCATTTTGCTTGATATGATGATGCCCAAGATGAGCGGCTTTCAGGTTCTGCATCGTTTACAGAGAAGCCCGGTAACGCGGAGGATTCCCGTGTTTGTCGTTTCGGCGCTGGAACAGCAGCAGATTTTGGATCTTCCCGGAGTCAGCCACGTGTTCCCTAAAGGGCAGTTCCGGCTGCAAGAGTTGATGAAGGCGGTAAAAGATGCCGTCGAATCTCCCGCGCCGAGTTCTTCTGGGAGCTTGATCGGTAGTTTCAGGGGGATTGGCAGGTGATATCACAGGGTGAGCGAGCATAGTCTCTTTCACCCCTTGATCACCGCCACCGGCACCAGCCGCGCCACTTTCCGCGCGATCCCCGCGCCGCTCACCACCCGCACCACCTCGTCCACGTCCTTGTAAGCCTGCGGCGCTTCCTCCGCCAGGCCCGGCATGCTGCCCGCCCGCACGCTGATCCCGCTCTCCTCCAGTTCGCCCCGCAGCTTGTCGCCCCGGATCGTCTTTTTCGCCTTGCTCCGGCTCATCGTCCGGCCCGCCCCGTGGCACGTGCTCCCAAAGGTCTGCGCCATGCTGCCCGGCGTCCCGACCAGCACCCAGCTTGCCGTGCCCATCGACCCCGGCACCAGCACCGGCTGCCCGATTGGCCGGTATTCGGCGGGCAGCCCCTCGAACCCCGGCCCGAAGGCCCGCGTCGCCCCCTTGCGGTGCACCACCACCTCCACCGGCTTCCCCTCCACCTCGTGCTTCTCCACCTTCGCCATGTTGTGGGCGATGTCGTACACCTGCCGCAGGCTCCAATCGCTCACCCGCCCGCCCAGCACTTCCTCGAAGCTGCGCCGGATCAGCGAGGCGAGCACCTGCCGGTTGACGAAGGCGTAGTTCGCGGCGGCGCACATCGCCCCGTAATAGTCCTGCCCCTCCGCCGAGTGGAACGGCGCGCACATCAGTTGCCGGTCGATCAGCTTGATCCCATATTTGTAGGCCGCCTCCTGGAACGAGCGCACGTAGTCGGTGCACACCTGGTGCCCGAACCCCCGCGAGCCGCAGTGGATTTGCACGGCCAGGCACCCCGCGCTCAGCCCCATCGCCCGCGCCGCCTCCTCGTCGAAGACCTGCTCGATCAGGTCCACCTCGATGAAGTGGTTGCCCGCTCCCAGCGTGCCCACCTGCGTGATCCCCCGCTCCCAGGCGCGTGGGCTGACCTTGCTCGCGTCCGCCCCGCGGAGCTGTCCGCTTTCCTCCGTCCGCGCCACGTCTTCCGCCGTCGCAAAGCCCTCTTTGCGCGCCCATTCCGCGCCCTGGCTGAGCAGCCGCTCGAAGGCTTTGTCGCTCAGCTTGATCGTGCTCCCCCCTTTACCCACCCCGCTGGGGCAGTTCTGGTAGAGCGTCGAGGCCAGCTCGGATAAATGTGGTCTGGCTTCTTCGTAGGTCAGTCCGCTCGCCAGCACCCGCACCCCGCAGTTGATGTCGAACCCGACCCCGCCTGGCGAGATCACCCCGTCGCTCGTCCGCGAGGCCACCACCCCCCCGATCGGGAACCCATAGCCCTGGTGGATGTCCGGCATTGCCAGCGCGTAGCGCACCAGGCCGGGCAGCGTGGCGGTGTTCACCAGTTGTTGGATCGACTCGTCGCCCAAGGCCGCCTCGATGATTGCGTCGCTGGCGTACGGTAGCTCGTCGGCAGCTCCCAGACGTAGTCCGACACCCGTGTGAAGTCTTTTTTGTGCATGGCTGACTCCTCCCTCTGTCGTCTTTCCTCACGCCATTTCCGGTTCATCAAGGAACATTGCGTATTATATCTAACTGCGTTACTGGGAGTGCTGCTCTTCCCACCACGCCTGCCATTCGGCGGCGTCTTCGCCAAGGTCGTATTCCTCCGTGATCCATCTCAGGGCCATAAGGGCATCACTACGCACAATTTCAACATCATCGTACAGTTGAAGTAACAGTGCAGGCACGGCATCTATGGCATCAGAGTGGAGATTCCTCAATTTCTCAGCCGCTTCACTTCTTACTGCTCCTGATTCATCGTCCAGAGCCTGGATCAGAACGGGAACGGCTTCAGGCTCAGCCCTTCCAAGCATCTGGATGCTACGCTCCCTGATCCACGGGTTTTCCAGCTCCAGCATATGACCCATCACTTCAAGCATCTGGCTTGTTTCCAGCTTCAGGGCGGTGTCTGCGACGGCTTCGGCCCGGTTGTTGGTTAAGTCTGGCATGTCAAGGGCAGTGATCAGCACCTGCGGCCCCCAGACCGCCGCCAGCCCGTCCAGCAGTGCGCCCGTCCAGGCCCGCTCCCAGGGAGCATCGGCGGGCTGCTCGGTGCAGCTAAAGTTCATGGACGGGATCGGCTCTTTTCCTTCGACCGCCAGCGGGAACCGGTCACCAGCCGTGATGTCCCCGGCCAGTCTCGCCACACCGCTGACCTCCGCGCCGTTATAGCATTCTGGGGTATTCTCCCATTGAACCCACAGCGCCTCGCCCGTCAGTGAATACTCCAGCGTGGACTCACAGTCTCCGCCAGCCTCCATGACTGCCACGTCCATCTCCGCCAGGATGGCTTCGGCTGCCTCCCGGATGGGTTGCGAGAACTCCCCGGCAATCTGGGGATACGATTGGTCGATCTCCAGGCACAACGTCGTTATCGGCAGGGGGTTCCAGCCGGAATCCTGGCCCGATGTCGACGGCGATTCGATTGTTGGGCTTTGGGCGGTCGGAGCAGGCGTCGAGGTTGCAGACAGGTCAACCTGGGCGGTGGTAGCGTTGATTAGCGCCACGGCGGTCTCGAATTGTGCGGTCGGGTTGGCAGCTTGAGTGGCCTGCAGGCGAGCCTCGGCGGTGGACTCCTCGACCAGTGCAACTGCCGTCTCAAACTGTATGGTTGGATCGCGGGATACAGCCTCGTTGCTGCCACACCCCACTGACAGCCATGTAGTGATACCCATCGCCACCGCGAGGATGAATTGTCCCTGGTATGTCGCATTCATCACGAACCTTCCTGGTCTTCTGCCGAGTAAGCGGCGGAGAGCGTCAGCACCAGCCCATTAGGCGGATCGCATTGAGAAGGACTTAAGCGTCTATCCGAAAATCGTCGAAGTCGCGTTCATTCGTACTTATCCGAACTGAGCGAAGCGACTTTAAGGATAGGTTTTAAGCAC
>JARRJX010000606.1:2037-3376 GCA_037388645.1 Chloroflexota bacterium | reverse complement strand
GGCGATCCTTGGCTCGGACGCGCGCCAGTATCTGGGGCTGGCGGCCAACCTCGCTCGCTACGGCGTGTTCAGCGAGGTCCCCCCGCCCATTCTGGAGCCTCACGCCCTGCGCACGCCGGGGTATCCGGCCTTCATCGCCCTCTTTGTCCCGATCTGGGGTGTGCGTCCGCTGGGGCCGCTTGCCGTTGCTCAGGGGATCGTCGGCGCGCTGAACGCTGTGGGGGTGGCGGTCCTGGGCTGCCGCCTGTTCGACCGGCGGGTGGGGGCGCTGGCCGGGTTTGCCTGCGCGCTCGCCCCGATCTCCGTCGTCATGACCGGCTACGCCTACACCGAGACGCTGTTCGCCGCCGGGCTGGTGGGTGGGGTGCTGCTGCTCCTCACCGGGCTTGATCGCGGCCAGTGGTGGCTGAGCGGCCTGGGCGGGCTGGCTTTTGGAGCCGCCGCCCTCATTCGCCCCATCGGCCTGCCGCTTGTCCCGCTTTTGCTTGCCATTCCGCTGGCCCGGCTCCCCCTGCACCGCGCCTGGCGGCACGCCCTCGCCCTGCTGGCAGGCTTCATGCTGCTCGCCGGGGCCTGGATGGCGCGCAGCTACGCTCATTTCGGGCGCTTCAGCCTCTCGATCGTCGGCGACCTCAACCTCTATTACTACAACGCCGCCAGCCTGGAAGCCCACCGGCTGGGCATCCCGCTGGACGAGGCCCGCGCTCAGCTCGACGAGCAGCTCGCGTCCTGGCCTGCCGGGGACTCCCTCTGGCCCGCCGCCCGGCAGGGATCGCTGGCGCGGGCGACCATCCTGGCCCATCCGGTCGCGTTTGCCTGGTATAACGGCCTCGACGCGCTCAACAGCTTCCGCCCCGGCTTCAGCTTTCTCCTTGGCCTCTTCGATCCATCCGCCGCCCGGCGAGACGTGGTTGCCGTCTTTATGAGCGGGGACATCCCCGCCGCCCTGGCCGCCCTGCGATCCCAGGCAGCATTGATCCTCGCCCTGGAGGGTTATTTGCTGCTCTTCGTCGCTGCTCTGGTTGTCCTGAGTTTGGTGGGTCTGGTCGTCCTGTTGATCCGAAAAAAGTGGATGGAAGTGATCCTGCTCGCCCTGATCCCCGCCCTGCTGCTCTACCTGCCGGGCATCGCCTCCAACGCCCGCTTCCGCGCGCCCGTCGAGCCGTTCCTGGCGATCCTTGCCGCGCTGGGGCTGGACGCGATTTTGTCGCTCCTCCGCCGCCGGGATAAGGCTCTGTAGCTCACCCCGCCGGGCGTGCCCCCTGTCGTCCCGGTGTCTATCCGTAAAACACCGGACGGAGGTCGATTTTCACCTAGCCAAAGTTCACGCCGATTTCAT
>JARRJX010000606.1:0-2005 GCA_037388645.1 Chloroflexota bacterium | reverse complement strand
AGGAATTCGATCGACTTATCCAGGCCCATCTCGCGCGGCGGCGTGAGCCGGATTGCTTCCTCGGCGAAGCTGCGCCGGTGGTTGGTGACGTGCTTGGCCTTGGCGACGTTCACCGCGATGTCCACTGCCCGCACGTTTTCCCCGATCACCATCCCCTCGTAGACCTCCACGCCCGGCCCGATGAACAGCGTGCCCCGCTGCTGGGCGTTGTTGAGTGCGTAGCTGGTTGATACGCCATGCTCGAAGGCTATCAGGCTGCCGGTTCCTCGCCCTGGGATCGGGCCGGAATAGGGCTCGTAGCCGTGCAGGACGCTGTACATCTGGCCCATGCCGTTGGTCGCGGTCAGGAAGTTGGTGCGGAATCCAAGCAGGCCGCGTGTCGGCACCAGGTATTTCAGCGTGGTGGTGCTGTTCGCGCTGTGGATGTCGATCATCTGACCGCGCCGCGCGCCCAGCAGCTCCACCACCACCCCGACCAGCTCGTCGGCCACCTCGATGTATACTTCCTCGATCGGCTCCAGCAGCGTCCCGTCCTCGTCCTCGCGCAGGATCACCTCCGGGCGGCTCACCTCGAACTCGTAACCCTCGCGCCGCATCGTCTCGATCAGCACCGCCAGGTGCAGCTCGCCGCGCCCGCTCACCACGAACTTCTCGGCGCTGGCCCCATCCGCCACCCGCAGCGCCACGTTGTGCATCGTCTCCTGGTACAGCCGCTGGCGAAGCTGGCGCGACGTGCCCCAGCCGGTCTTGCCCTCCCGCCCGGCGAAGGGCGACGTGTTCACGCCGAAGGTCATCCGCACCGTGGGCTGCTCGACCGTGATCGCGGGCAGTGGTTCGGTCACGTCGGGGTCGGCGATCGTGTCGCTGATCCCCAATGATTCCAGCCCGCTGAAGGAGATGATGTCCCCCGCCTGTGCCTCCTCGAACTCCTGACGCTCCAGGTTGTGGTAGGTGAACAGGTACTCGATCCGGCCTGGGATGCGCTCGCCCTCCGGTGTGATGCGCACCACCTCCACGCCGCGCCTCACCACGCCTGAGTGCAGCCGTCCCACCCCGATCTGGCCCTTGTAATTGTCGTAATCCAGCGTGGTGACCAGCAGCCGGGCGGGTGCGTCCTCGTCCACTTCCGGGCCGGGGATTTCGTCCAGGATCACCTCGAAGAGTGGGATCAGGTTGTCCTGGATCGTGTCCGGGGTTCGCCCGGCGCGCCCATCCTGCCCCACCGAGTAGATCACCGGGAAGTCGCTCTGCGCGTCGCTGGCCCCCAGGTCGATGAACAGGTCGAACGTCTCGTTCAGCACTTCTTGCGGGCGCGCGTAGCGCCGGTCGATCTTGTTGATCACCACGATGATCCGCAGGCCCAGCGCCAGCGCCTTGCGCAGCACGAAGCGTGTCTGCGGCATCGGCCCTTCCACCGCGTCGATCAGCAGCAGCGCGCCGTCGACCATGTTGAGCACCCGCTCGACCTCGCCGCCGAAGTCCGCGTGGCCGGGTGTATCGACGATGTTGATCTTGACGCCGTGCCAGGTGATGGCCGTGTTCTTCGCCAGGATCGTGATCCCGCGCTCGCGCTCCAGGTCGTTGGTGTCCAGGATGCGCTCCCCGGCGCGGGCGGCGTCGCGGAATACGTTCGATTGTTTCAACATGCCATCCACCAGCGTCGTCTTGCCGTGGTCGACGTGGGCGATGATCGCGATGTTGCGGATGTCTTCTCTGGTCGTGCTCAAAATACTCTCCTGCTAAATCACCAAACAGCTACACACAAAGAACGCCCACTTCAGGGCGCACGATTAGATGATATCGCACTTTCTGCGTTTAGCCATAGTGACCGGGCAGTCTTGGCCGTGATTCAGACGTTTATCTCAGAACGTCCGCCTGATTTCTTCCAGCGTAAACGCCTGGTTGTTCGGGGGCAGGTTGCCGGTGATTTCCACCAATGCCGCCCTGGAATCGCCGGTCAGGTAGAAGCCTTCCTCGAAGGGCGATAAGCCAAGCACACGAAGAT
>JARRJX010000605.1:0-2667 GCA_037388645.1 Chloroflexota bacterium | reverse complement strand
AGAGAAAGATCGCCCCGTGCAGGGTGAAGACGCTCAGCGTCACCAGCCCGCCGACCACCGTGTACAGGCTCAGCAGCGAGAAGAAGTTGCCGGTGAACTGGAAATCGGCGTTGATCGGCACGCCCTTGAGCAAGTTGGCGACCGCCACGCCCCACAGCAGGGCCGGGACCGCACTGCCGCCAAAGAACGCCCAGTCCCAGAAACGCCGCCAGCGTGGGTCTTCGACCTTGCTGCGGAACTCGAAGCTCACGCCGCGCAGAATCAGCGCGAACAGCATCAACACCAGGGCCAGGTAAAAGCCGCTGAAGAGCGTGGCATACCACTCCGGGAAGGCGGCGAACATCGCACCACCAGCGGTGATGACCCACACCTCGTTGCCATCCCAGAAGGGGCCGATGGTGTTGATAATCACGCGGCGCTCGTCATCACTTTTGCCCAGGAAGGGCAGCAGGATGCCGACGCCGTAGTCGAAGCCCTCCAGGAAGAAGAAACCAATGAAGAGCACGGCGATCAGAATGAACCAGATTGTGTTTAAGGTGATATTCATCTTTAAGCGCTCCTGTTATTTCGTCGGGGCCTGAACCAGCAGGCTGTCCGATTCGCCGTGGGAATCATCCGCGCCCAAATCTGCATCCGGGTGCGCGTACTTGCGCAGCAGATCCAGCCCGCCGATGAGCAGCGTGAAGCCGATTAACGAGAACAGCATGCTGCTGAATGGCACGTTGGGCGAGACCGCCTTATCGACCTTCATCAAGCCGAACACGATCCAGGGCTGGCGGCCCACCTCGGTCAGCAGCCAGCCGCTGGTGTTGGCGATGTAGGGCAGGAACAAGGCAAGCGTCAGCAGGTTCAGGAAACGGGGCCTGGCCTCAAAGTTCTCGGCGATCACGTAGAAGACCGCCATGACGGCCAGGGCCAGCATCAAGAAGCCCACGCCGACCATGATGCGGAACGTCCAGTAGCTCAGCGCCACGGGCGGTACGTAATTGCCGGGGCCATATAGTGCCTCGTAGCGCGCCTGGATCTGCTTGATGCCCTCGACGTCGCAGGTGATGTTATTGCAGGCCAGCAGACTAAGCAGGCGGGGGATGCGTATCGCAAAGACATCGCGCCGTTGGGCCTCGTTACCGATGGTAATCAGCGACATCGAGGCCGGGCCAGTATTCTCCCAGAGGGCCTCGGCGGCGGCCATCTTCATCGGCTGGACTTTGGCCATGTGCTGGGCCTGGTTGTGGCCGACGACGATCACGGCCAAAGTCACCATGATGGCCATGATTGCCCCGATCTGGAAGGAGCGCTTCATCATGTCACGCCCGGATTCGTCATCCTTCGGGCGGCGCAGCAGGTGCCAGGCGCTGATGCCGAGCACGAAGAAGCTGGCCGTCGTCAGCCCGGCGGTAACCACGTGGGGGAACTGCACCCACACATGGGGGTTGAACAGGAGATCGAAGAAGTTGATCAACTGCGCCCGGCCATTGTTGAGCATGTAGCCAACCGGCTCCTGCATGAAGCTGTTGGCGATCAGAATCCACAGGGCAGACAGGTTGGAGCCAATGGCTACCAGCCAGATCGCTGCCAGATGAACGCGTTTAGGCAGCCGATCCCAGCCGAATATCCAGATGCCCAGCATCGTCGACTCAAGGAAGAAGGCTAACAGCGCTTCTATCGCCAGCGGCACGCCGAAGATGTCACCCATGAAGCGGGAATACTCCGACCAGTTCATGCCAAACTGGAACTCCATCACAATGCCGGTGACGACGCCCATCGCAAAGTTGATCAGGAACAGCTTGCCCCAGAACTTCGTCATCCGTTTGTAGACGTCCTGGCCGGTGCTGACATAGGCCGTCTCCATGATGGCGACCAGCACCGACAGGCCCAGCGTCAGCGGCACAAAGAAGAAGTGATACACGGTTGTGAGCGCGAATTGCAACCGTGCCAGTAGAAGTGTATTCATGTGCTATCCTCCTTGAATATTGTGCTGTTTCAGACTAATGTGGATAAAAGCGCCCAGAATAATGAGATTTGCCCAAGATCACAGCAACCCGCCGGAGCGGGCTGCTATGTATTGAAACAGGACAGACTACAGGGGTGTTTCACCTATCTCGATTTCTCCAAAACGTAGGAGACGTTGTTGGCAGGCCATTCCCGCCCCTCTTTCAAGGCTCTGGCCTGCGTGATCAGCTTGTCCAGCGTTGCCTTCGCCAGTTCCCCCATGACAATCGACTGAAGCCGCCCCCAGAACAGGTGGGCCGGGCACAGCGCGTCACGCGGGCACTCATTGGGGCGCAGCAGGCAGGTGTTCAGGCACACCGGCCCATCGACCGCCGCTAAAACATCCAGCATGCTGATCTCGGCAGGCGGCTGAGCAAGGACAATCCCCCCGGCGGGGCCTTTATAGGTGACGACCAGCCCGGCTTTGACCAGGTCCCCCACAATTTTGTGCAGGAAGGCTTTGGATACCTCAGCATATGCGGTCAACTCGACGGCAGACAACGGCTCATCGCTCTCGTGAAGCCCTAATTCCAGCATAATGCGGACGGCGTAGTCTGCTCGGCGTGAGATTTGAAGCACCGGTTTAGCGTCCTTCGCTTCCTTTGTTGAGTGATTTAGTCAACTACTGCCTTATCATACAAGGTTTTCGCCCCCGGAAAGAAGTGCCAAACGTCA
>JARRJX010000604.1:2031-2988 GCA_037388645.1 Chloroflexota bacterium | reverse complement strand
GATCCCCGAGGAAGCGTTCAACACCGTCGACCGCGATAACGCGGCGGCGCTGTGCGACTGGCGCGCCCGCAACGGCTACTTTTACCTGATCTATGCCGGAAAGAACGAGGAGCGGCGGGACGCGTTCCGGGGCACCGCCTCCCACCGCCCCTGGCCGCGCGGATGGAACAAGCTGGCCCTGGCCCGCTCGCGCGACCTGGTGCGCTGGTATCCGGCCGGGGTTCCTGAGTCAGAATCGACACTCTAGCCCAGAAACGCCCGCACCGCCTCCACGTACGGCTCAAACTGCTCGCGGCGGATGCTGTGCCCGGGCCCGGGGATGTGGGCCACATCCAGACTGGGGTTGAGCTCGGCGGCCTCTCGGGCCACCTCCGGCGATACGATCGCGCCCAACGCTGGATCGGCGGTGACCAGCAGGACCGGACAGGCAAACTTGCGGACGACGTCTCGCCAAGCCATAGACGGGGCCTGTGGATCGACCCAATCGAACACAGCAGGACTGACCCGCAATTGGGCGTCCGCCCACGGCTCCAAATCCACGTCCGCCCAGGTGGGGCTGGAGGCCCGCGCCTCGGCGATCAGCTTTTCCCGCGTCCAGGATTTCCTGGCGACGATATCGGCCCGCCACTCCTCCACTCTGGCAATGTGCTCGTCTGAATCATAGCTATCTCGCCACGGCGGATCTTCGAGGATCGCGCAGCGCGCCAGGTCGGGATACGTGACCAGGGTCAGAGCGACGTTCGCCGCGCCCATCGAGTGACCGACGAGCGCGGGCTTTTCCAGACCCAGCGCACGCACCAGACCCGCGATGTCGGCGGCGTGATCCTGTGGCGCGTAGCCCGTCTCGGGCGCATCGGAGAGACCATGCCCCCGCGCGTCGAACATGACCAGATCGTACGCGTCCTCCAGCGCCTGCGCCAGCCGCGTCCAGCACAGGCCGTTGTCCGTGATCCCGTG
>JARRJX010000604.1:0-2022 GCA_037388645.1 Chloroflexota bacterium | reverse complement strand
GTGAAGCTTGATCCCATTGACGACTACGTCGCCCGAAAACCACTCTGACATTTCGCCTCCCTATTAATCCGGCAGTCTCCACCTGGGGTATTGCTGGTCTTTTTACCGCGAAGCCCGCAGAGTTCGCAGAGAAACCATTAAAACTCTGCATCTAGGCGGCCTCTGCCCGCCTCGGCGCTAAGTTTTCTCTTCTTACTTTTCAATTCTCTGCGCTCTCTGTGCGCTCTGCGGTGAAATCTGCCCAACAACCCTCAAGCGGGCGGCTACCTATAAACACTTGGCAGAAAGACCATCACTATCCCAGCGTCCGCTTGAAGAAACCGATGACACTGCGCCGAAGCTTGATCTTGTGCTCTTTGCGGAGTTTCATCACCCTGTGTCCCATCCCGGGTATAATCATCAACGTCGAATCGAGCCCCGCCTCCACCAGTGCGCGATGCAGCAACTCGCTCTGCCCAACCGGCACCACGTCGTCCCGCTCCCCGTGCATGATGAAAAACGGCGGTGTCTCCGGCGTGATATAGGTGATCGGATTAGCCCGCTTTGCTAGCTCCTTGTTCTCCTGCACCGGCCCGCCGATGAGGAGCGCTTCAGGGGCGTCGGCGGCGTTGTGATCGAACCCGCTCTCCATAACTCCCATCCGCAGCAGATCCGACGGCCCGAACCAATCGCAGATGGCCTGCACGCGGCTGGAATATTCCCGATTGCCTCCCCGCTGATCCCAGGCCGCCACGCCGCCGGCGGTGCCCAGCAGCGCGGCCAGATGCCCGCCCGCCGATTCCCCCCAGGCGCCCACGCGATCGGGATCGAGGTTGTAACGCGCCGCGTTGGCCCGCAGCCAACGGATGGCCGCCTTGCAGTCCTCGATCTGGGCCGGAAAGATCGCCTCCTGGCTCAGGCGATAGTCGATGCTGGCCATCGCAAAGCCTTCAGCCAGCAAAGGTAACGTCGGAGGCACCCAGCTCTTGTCCCCCATCATCCACGCGCCGCCGTGAATCCAGACGACCAGCGGCTCGGGTCTACCGGCACCGGGATGCCAATATAGGTCCAGGGCCAACGCGCGACCGCCCATCCGTGCGTAAACCAGATCGCGCGCGATTTCAACCTCACCAGACGGCTGTTGGTTCGAAGCGACCATATTACCTCCACGCTGCAAAACTTTGGCTTCCAGCGTAGTATAGCCACATATCCCAAGGAGATCAAGCCGGTGGTGGGGAAGAGAAGCGGCTCGAATTGGGTGACGTTCGCCCCCAGCCGGGTGAACGGGCCATGCGTCAGTCGGAATCCACGCCGCCGATCGAAAAGGCGCGGGCAAAGATACTCATCTGTCTCTGAGAGAATCCTACGTGCATCGTGTGCAAGGCCAGAATCACATATTCCATCCGTCCCGCTCCGAACTCGTCCAGACACTCGGCACAGTTCTGAAGAATCTCGACGCAGGAATCACACAATTCCTCCTTAGGCGACGAGCGAATGACATCGCCAAGCAACGCCATACCTTGCTCCAAATCCTCCTGCGCCAGGGCCTCGGCGCAATCATCGAACATGGCCAAGAGATGTGTTTCGTCATCGGACTGGTACTCACCCACCCTTTTCTTGAGGGCAGTGACGGTCTGTGAAAGGATAGTGCCCGCTTCGTCGCGCACCTGGCGCAGGAGCTGGATGAAGTTGTGTTCGTCACCGACGATACGCGCCAGAGCCAGGGCCACCTCCATCTGCGCGTCAGGGCTTGAGCTAGCCCGCAGCAGAGCGAGCAACTCGCCTACCGCTTCCTCTGCCCTCAATTGCCCCAGCCCCGAGGCGTACGCCAGCTTCAGGCCGTCGTCCGTCTCGCTCGCCAGCCGCTTTAGGAGAACGGGCGCGATCTCCGCATCCTCCAGGCTGCCCAGCGACCGGACACAGTGGGCGCGGATCGAGCGATAGCGGGCGTCCAGCCCTTCGCGCAGCGGCTCGATGGCCCGCTCGTCGCCCACCCTGCCGAGCGCCCAGGCGGCGATCACGCTGAGGGCGGGCTCGTCGCCG
>JARRJX010000603.1:0-3070 GCA_037388645.1 Chloroflexota bacterium | reverse complement strand
TTTCCAATCAACTCACGGTCTGACTGTGTCTCCTCAGGCGGTAAGCTCGACCACGTTTCGAGATAAGGTCGGACGGTTTCGAGTATCTCAGGTTCGATAAAAAACTTCTCTGCTTCACTGCGGAGGGCAGGAGCATAGCAGCCAGCCAGCAGAAATGTGGGCATACACGTGATTAATATCCAAAACCAGATGCCTCTTGGTGTATGACCCATACACATTGGACGAATGGCCTTTACTCCGGCAGCGGGTCGAAGCTCGCCAGGAACGCCTCGCGGCGGCCCGGCTCGCGGAAGGTCACCTCGCCCCGCATGATGTGCTTCAGCCCGCGCTCGAACGGGTCGGCGTCCTCCGTGCCCAGGCAGCGGCGGTAGCCCGCCGGGCCGAGCGCGATCGGCAGGATCGGGGTCAGGCTGGAGGAGCCGATGTACACCGGCGCGCCCTTAGCGACCTTCTCCCGGCGCACCACCCCGCCAAACCCGACGAACAGGTCGACCGCCTCGCTGGCGTTCATGTCCGAGGTGCCATCCCCCACCAGCAGCCGCCGCCCAAAGCGGCCCCCGGCCAGCGCCCGCACCACCTGCGCCTTGCCCTGGCTGACTGTCAGCGGGCCGCCCTCGTGGTTCAGGTAGCGCTCGTCCGGGTTGCCGCCGTACTGGTGCTCGTGGTAGCTCCACCACTGCCCGGCCAGCTGGTCGTATTCCAAAGCGACCGCGCGGATGTGGTCGGGCGGCACCCCCAGCCCGACGCCGAAGCGGGTGACTGCGTCGGCCAGCCCGCCGCTGATGATGAACACCTCGCGGTTGAAGCGCTGCAATATCTGGATCACGATCCCCGCGTCGGGCACCTTCGTCTCGCCGTACACCTGGGCGATCTGCCGCACCTGCTCGCGGGTGGGGTAGATCGCGCGCAGCCGCCGCTCGTAGACCTCTTCCAGGTCGAGCTTGCCGTCCATCGCCTTGTCGGTCAGGACGCTGACTCGCCAGCCCTTGCCCTTGAGCCGGGCCAGCTCGTCGATGCCCTCGACGCTGGTCAGCGTGCTGTCGGTCATCGTCACTCCCGGCTCAACCTTTTCAAACACCTACCCGGTCGGTTTGGGCGCGCTTTTTCTCCAAACGAGCAGAACCATAGCACAGGCGGGGTGTCGAGTCGAATCGCCGCCCGCCATCGCGGCCCGTCCCCTGTCCGAACGCTCCCACTGCGGCTGTCTTGACAGTGAATCGATTTGTACGTACAATGATTTTCGCCGTGATCGGTAACGTTATCGATAACAACAACGATAGACATGCCTTTCTGTCCGGCCTGCGCCACCGTCCGCGCGCTCACCCCTGCCACCACCTGGGCAAAATGGCTCCGGCATTTTGAGGGAAACTCATGCGAATAAAACCCGGCCTGCACCTGTTACTGGCGACGGCGACAATGGCAGTGACGCTCCTCTCCGCCTGCAGCGCCTCCGAGCCGCCCACGCAAGAACCTGCCGCACCAGAGCCTACCGCGACCGCGCTGCCGGAGTGGTTCGACATCGAGCTGACCGACGTGACGACCGGCGAAACCTTCACGATTAGTGACTTCTCAGGCAAGGTCGTGCTGCTGGAGGCGATGGCCCAATGGTGCCCCAACTGCCTGTTTCAGCAGAATGAGATCCGTAAGCTGCACGAAGCTCTGGGGAATCCGGATGATCTCGTGTCGGTCAGCCTGGACGTCGATTCGAACGAGGACGCCGATTCTCTCAAGGCGTACGTGGAAGAGTTTGCCTTTGACTGGCGGTTTGCCATCTCCCCCCATCAGGTGAATCACGACCTGGGCAACCTGTACACCGCGCAGTATTTGAACCCGCCGCTGGCTCCCATGATGATCATCGACCGGGACGGCAGCATCGAGCACCTTGAGTACGGCATCAAGGATGTTGACGTGCTGCTGGCTGCCGTCGAGCCATATTTCGACCAATGAACACCGCTGTCACGTCCTTCTTCTTTGGGCTGCTCTCGGCGGCCAGCCCCTGCATCCTGCCGCTCTATCCCGGCTTCCTGGCCTACCTGAGCGGGCAGGGCGAGTCCGAGCCTGGCCGCCACAATTATTTCCTGGGGGCGTTCGTCCTCGCCGGGGTGCTGACCATGATGCTGGCGCTGGGCGGGCTGATCGCGCTGCTCGCCGTGCCGATCGGCAGGGCGCTGTCCTTCGCCGTCCCCCTGGCTGACCTCCTGATCCTGTCCCTCGGCGTGGCGCTCCTGCTCAATTTCAACCCCTTTAAGACGCTGCCCCAGGTGCAGGTCCCGCTGCTGCGCCACCGTTATCTCAACGCCTATGTGTATGGCCTGCTCTACGGGCCGATCGCGCTGCCCTGTTCCGGGCCGCTGCTCGTCGGCATCTTTGCCGTGTCGCTCACCCTGGGCGAGGCGCTCAGCACATTCTGGGTATTTGTGTGGTTTGGGTTGGGGTTTGGCGCGCCGCTGCTGGTGTTATCCCTGCTCTCAGGCGCGCTTCAGCGCCAGCTCGCGGGCTGGTTCGCCCGCCATGCCCGGCTGATCAACGTGATCGGCGGCCTGCTCCTGATCGGCATCGCCGCCTATGATCTATACACAAACTGGCCGATGCTCAGGCTGGCCTTTTCATAGCCCCCAGCTCCACGCTTTCTCCGGGGTGATACGCAAGTACTTCCCCTCGCCAGCATACCCCTGGTGGTCGACGATCTCCGCCGTGCCGTAGATTCGGATCCCGCGCGGTCGCCAGGGGCTTATCGATGCCAGGTCGTCGACGACCAGCGCCACCTTCGCCCGGCCTGCGCGCACATTCTTGAACTTGCGCGTGTTCAGCATGTTGCGCCCGCCCACGTAGAAGTAGCCCCCGTTGAACTCGAAGCCGACCGGCACCACGTCGGGCTGTGAATCGGCCCCCACCGTCGCGATCCGGGCCAACCGCTGGGAGTTCAGATAATCCGTTTCCGCCTGTGTGAACATAACCGCCTCACTCTTCCCTTCTGACAACCTCTCTGATTCGATTGTATCGAGCGCGCACCGCCCATGCCCCGCCAGAGGGGGCAGGTCGACCTGGCAAAAGGGCCAGGTTGCCGGGC
>JARRJX010000602.1:0-2875 GCA_037388645.1 Chloroflexota bacterium | reverse complement strand
GTAATTAAATCAGGTAAACCCCCGGCTATGCCGGGGGACTCTCAGAGGTTTGACCGTTCCCGCGGTCTATCCTTCGATGCTCGACCAAAAGCACGAAGGAGAACCCAAAATGAGAGAGTATCAGAGTCTGGCACACACGAAATGGGACTGTAAGTTATGTGCTGCAGCACATAACAGTACTTGCGGAACACAAACCGCTGTTTAGCGTTTGTAGTCAGTCTTTCGTCCAGTCCAAACAAGTATCCCCTTTACGCAAGACGGCCTAAACAAAGGCGTCGTGCGATTTCCAAGAGTGATTCAGGTGTGTAAGGTAATATACGCACATTTGTCAATTCAAATGCGCTCACACTTAAGGTCGCTATATGCCGTTTTCTGCGTTTTTCTTGGCTACGGTAGCCCAGAACCTACCGTGATTCCTCTGAAGTGTTTGTTGTGCGTATAATACTTGACGTTCCGGGGCTCTCTGCTAATACGACATGCATGAGTGCATCGACCCAGAAAAAGAAGGCCCTGTTGGCCTCCGGGACCTTGAACCCGCATCCGGAAGCGGTGCAATCGGCGCTGTTCACGGGTGATTTTTTCGACCCCCATGACAGGGCCCAGGTCAAATACGAAATGCTGCGCGCCAAACAGGTGGAGGGGATCACCGTCACCGAAGTCTGCCATCAGTTTGGTTTCAGCCGCGAGGGCTTCTATCAGATTCGTGAGGCCTTCGAAGCCCAGGGCTTTCAGTCCTTTTTGCCCGCCAAACGCGGGCGTAAAGGCCCCAGCAAGCTCAAGGGTGAGGCCCTGGAATTTGTCTTGGCGAAGAAGCAGGAGGCGCCGGAAATCGAGCCGGGCCGCCTGGAGGTCCATCGCACCACGGTCGAACGGGCGCTGAAAAAAATAACGCCGCGCACCGGCGACCAGGCGGCAACGCGACGTTGCGGTGCGGCGCCGAGGATGACCCGCTCCAGGCGCGCTATGAGCAGATTCGCGCCGAAGCCCTGGCGCCTCAGGAGCCGGCCAGCTGGGATTATGAACGGGTGCGTCACTACGGGGTGGCGAGCCTATGGACGGGCGTTGCCGGGGATCGCCCCTTCATCCTGTATGGCCAGAGTGCGCCCCGCCCACCCTGGAGCGGTAAGCGGGATATGCAGCGGGAACGATTGCATCAAGCCTATGAGTTTCTGACCCGGGAGGTGAACCATGCGAGCGGCGCTCTATGCCCGAGTCTCCAGCGAGAGACAGGAGAAGGAACAGACGATCGGTTCTCAGTTGGAGGCCTTACGCCGCTATGCGAGCGACCATAGCCTGGAGCTGGTCGAGGAGTTTATCGACGACGGCTATTGCGGGGCGCGGCTGGATCGTCCGGCCCTGGATCGCATGCGGGATCGGGCCGAGCACGGGGGGTTTGAGGTGCTGTTGACCTATTGCTCCGACCGCCTGGCGCGAAGGTTCGTGCTGCAGGCGCTCATCATGGAGGAACTCGAGCAGTTCGGCGTGAAGCTCATCTTCCTCGAAGGGGGCGCAGCGGACGACCCCCAGTCGAAGCTCATGCACCAGATCACCGGGGCCGTCGCCGAGTTCGAGCGGGCCAAGATCACCGAACGTTACCGCCGGGGTAAACTGTATCGCGCCCGCTGCGGGGAGATCGTCTCCCCGGATGTCCCGTATGGCTATCGGCGCATCCCCCGGCGCGACGGCATCGCCGCCCATGCCGAAATCGAACCGGCCGAGGCGCTCGTGGTGCGCCGGATCTATCACGAGTACGTGACGCACGCTCTCACGGTGCGTCAGATCGCCAAGACGCTAACGCTGGAGCGTATCCCTACGCCGGGCGGTGCCGGCCAGTGGTCCTGGTCCACGGTGGATCGGATTCTGCGCCAAGAGGCCTATATTGGGACCTACTACTATAATCGTAAGCACTGTGCGGCGGTGGACGACGGACAGGGGAAGAAGCGCCAACGCTACCACTGTACCGAACGACCCAGGGACGAATGGATCCCGATTTCGGTGCCGCCCATCCTTGATCTGGAGACCTTTCACCAGGCGGCCCGGCGCGGTCGCGACAACCAGGCCTTTGCGCCCCGAAACCTCAAAGAAGACGCCTACTTGCTGCGTAAGCTAGTGCGCTGCGGACGCTGTGGGTCGAGCTGCTCAGCCA
This sequence comes from Chloroflexota bacterium, assembly GCA_037388645.1. GTDB lineage: Bacteria > Chloroflexota > Anaerolineae > Aggregatilineales > UBA3940 > JARRJX01. The sequence continues at coordinate 729 of JARRJX010000602.1, read as the reverse complement.
TCACCAGCAAACAGACCTCCGCCGGACAGGTGCGAACCAGCCACTACTACGTCTGTCTGCGCAAGAACAGCGGTTTTCTCAAACAGGAACGCTGCGGTCAACGCCAGATCCGCGCCGACGTCCTGGACGAGATGGTCTGGGAGGAGGTGAGCGCCCGCCTGCAGGATCCCAAGCAGGTGCAGGACGCCTATCAAGAGCACCATAACCGGCAGGGGGGCTCCGGGCAAAGTCCGCAGGGTGACCCGGATCTGCGGGTGGCCGAACAGATCAAGCGCACCAACAAAGAGCTTTCCCGCTTGCTCGATGCCTATCAATGCGGGGCGATCGAGCTGGCGGAGTTGCAGCGCCGGCGCAAGCTGATCGATTCCAAGCTGGAACTGCTGAACCGAGAACAGGCAATGCTCGAAAAAATGGCCGAACAGAAGGAACGCGATGCAGGCATCCAAACGGGTCTGGAGGAGTTCGCAACCCTGGTGTCTAATAACCTCAGACACATCTCCTTTGAGAATCAGCAAAAACTTTTGCGAATGGTTTTGGATAAAGTCGTCGTGAAGGACTGGCGCGTCGATCTCTATTACAACATTCCTCTGCCCAAGCCGGCTCCGTCTCCAACAAAAACTCCAGTGTCAGGTAAATTAAGTTTGTGTGCCACAAGTACAGTTAGGTGCTGCAGCACATATCTGACAGTCCCAGTTCGTGTGTGCCAGACTCTGATACTCGCTCAGTGTC
>JARRJX010000601.1:2066-2747 GCA_037388645.1 Chloroflexota bacterium | reverse complement strand
GCGTCCCGATGTTGAACACCTGCCCCACCGCCTCCTCGCACTCGGCCAGCGCGACGATCGCGCGGATCACGTCGCTGACGTTGGCGAAGCAGCGGCTCTGCTGCCCGTCGCCATAGACCTGGATCGGCGCACCCGCCAATGCCCACCCCACAAAACGCGGGATCACCATCCCATAGCGGCCCTGCTGGCGCGGCCCGACCGTGTTGAACAGCCGGAAGATCGTCACGGGCAGGTCCGTCTCTTTGTGATAGGCCAGTGCCAGGAACTCGTCGAGCGCCTTGCTCGTGGAATAGCTCCAGCGGCTCTTCGTAGTCGCGCCCAGGATGCGGTCGGCATCTTCAGAAAAGGGGGAGTGGTTGCTCTTGCCGTATATCTCAGAGGTAGAGGCGATCATCACCTTTTTGCGGTAGCGCCGCGCAGTCTTAAGCAGGATATCCGTGCCCCGCACGTTGGTCTCGATCACCCGGATCGGGCTGCTCACGATCAGGTCGACGCCCACCGCCGCCGCCAGGTGATACACGATGTCGCACTCGCTCACCAGCCGGTCCATGACGTTGGTATTCGTGATGGTCTCAATCGCAAAGTGGAACCTGGGGTGGCCGGTCAGCGGGCTGATGTTCTCAAAACGCCCCGTGCTCAGGTCATCGATGATGGTGACTTCGTGGCCACCCTTGAGTAATG
>JARRJX010000601.1:0-2043 GCA_037388645.1 Chloroflexota bacterium | reverse complement strand
CCCGTGCTCAGGTCGTCGATAATGGTGACCTCGTGGCCGCCTTCGAGTAATGCCTCTGACAGATGGCTCCCGATGAACCCGGCCCCACCTGTGATCAGCGCCCTCGTCATATGCTGTGGCTTCCTTCCGTGAAACGCTTTCTCAATCCGTTAGCAGCAGCGGAGCGACAGCCAGCGGATGACACATCCGCCGGATGCACCGGCTCCGGCCAGTCCTCCCGACCCCTGGTCGCCTGACCTGTAGTCGGCCTGACAGTGCAGAAAATGACCTGCCGATTGTATCAAGGGGGAACCCTCCTGTCCAACCGCCCGAAGCCAGCTCACAGGTGGGGAGAATCGGCACAAATCACCCGCCGGGCGACCGGTGAGGCGCAAAGTCTCTAGAAAACCCGCTTCGCTTCCCCCACTGCATTCGCAGGGAACTCACACTTCGCCCGCTCCATGGCCTGGGCAGCGCCGCACGCCCTTTTGAGGAAGCCCGTCGGCACCAACAGCGTGCGCTCCTCGTGGAAAACCTGCCCGTTCTGCCAGTCCCGGATTCGGGCCTGGAATCCGCGATCTGCCATGCCGGGAACCCCCCGCACCCCAGCGCTGCGCCGCCCGACCGCTGCTAGCGCCATCATACAACCTATGCTATAGTGCTGTTGGCAAAAACTTGGCAATTCCCCTCGTCCGTGAGCGGAGGCACTTAATGAAAGCTCTCGATCACCGTTTGATTGTTGTTGGACTGCTGGCGCTGGGTATTTCGGGATGCACGCTGGCCGGTGCAAACGCCGCCCCCCTGACCCCTGTCGTCTCTAACATTGGCGAGGTGGTTCCCTCAGAAACGGTCGTGGAGCAGCCGCAGCAGCTCCCCACGCCAACCACCGCCAGTCCGATTGAGGTCTTCGAAACGCAGACAGCCGTCGCCGTCGAGGCGGCGCAGGTCCCGACCGAGGTCACGCCGACCGAGGAGCCGGGCGGCGCGATTCTGCCGGAGGAGACCGCGGAGCCAACTGAGGAGCCGACGGAGGAGCCAACCCAGGAGCCGGCAGAGACCCAGGCCCCGGCGGAAACGCAGGAACCGGCAGCGAGTTGCCCGTCCACGCACACCGTCCAGGCTGGCGAGAACCTGTACCGGATCGCGCTGCGCTACGGGCTGACCTACCAGGAGCTTGCCTCGGCCAACGGCATCACCAACCCTGACTCGGTCGCCGTGGGCACGGTGCTCACCATTCCGGGATGTGCTGGTGCAGGCAGCGGGCAGTCGGATAACTCAGGCTCGACCGGCAGCGGCGGGGAGACCCTGCACACCGTCCAGGCCGGGGAAAACCTGTTCCGCATCTCGCTGCAATACGACGTCAGCGTGCAGGAGCTTGCCCAGTACAACGGGATCACCAACGCAGACTCGATCAGCGTCGGGCAGGTGATCCGTATCCCGCCCAGAAACTAGGCGGTGGCCGGGGCCAGCGGCCAGGCCGCTCCCGGTTCTGGTCGAAGGTGACGCGCTGGGCACGGCAGAGGTTGAATATGCCTGAGGAACGGATTGTCGAGAGCAAGGAGATTTACCAGGGGCGTGTCTTCGACCTGCGCGTGGAGACGATCGCGCTGGATGGCGGGCAGACCTACAAGCGGGAGATGGTCATCCACAACGGCGCGGTCGCCATGGTGCCCCTCGACCCGGACGGCAACGTGTTTTTCGTCCGGCAGTACCGGGCCGGGGCCGACAAATCGCTGCTGGAGATACCGGCGGGCATGCTGAACGACGGCGAAGAGCGGGAAGCCGCCGCCCGGCGCGAGCTTCAGGAGGAGATCGGCTATTACCCGGAAAAGCTGACCCGGCTGGGGCTGTTCTACGTGGCCGCTTCGTACACCACCGAGGCGATCACCATCTACCTGGCGGAAGACCTGCGCCCCTCGAAGCTGCCCGGCGACGTCGACGAGCACATCACCGTTGAAAAGCTCCCTTTGAAGGAAGCCCTGAAAAACGTGCTTTCCAACGAGATCGAGGACGCGAAGACTCTGATCGGGCTGGTCTGGGCCGCCCAACACCTGAAGGTCGACT
>JARRJX010000600.1:0-3012 GCA_037388645.1 Chloroflexota bacterium | reverse complement strand
TGTGGATGTCTTGAGCATAAGGTATCAGGTAGAGACAGGCAGTTCCTTGTTGGGGTTAAAAATGGCTTCACCCCACTTGATGGTGAAGGAACCCAGCAGAGTGCCTGCCGCGTTGAGTATAATGTCTTCGAGCGCCGTCACGCGCCCCGGAATCCATAATTGAACGATCTCATAGATCAGGCTGACCAGCGCGCCGAGCAGCGTGGCGACCAATAGTGGGCGGCTAGGTGCGGACGCCTGGTGCTTCAGCGCGACGTATAATATCATGCCCAGTGGCATGAACACCACGATGTTCCCCACGCCGTTGACGATCAGATAATGCCATGAAGACCTGGTCGCCGGGCATCCCCGGACGATGCATCTTACAGCGCCGGGCAGTACGTCAAAAGGTACCAGCCTGATCGTCCCCCTCTGTTCCGAAGGCCCTGAATGCCCTAAAGCGATCACTGTCAGGGCGATGAGCACCAGCGCAAGCGTGATCCATACGATAGTTTTGCGCATGGTGGAGGTTAGCGTGTCTCCGGTGGAGCGCCCGCCAGCCCTTGATCGGGTGAAAGCTGGGTTTTCAGGGCGTTGGCTTCGCTCGTGAGCTCTCTGATGCTCACTCCTTCACGGATAAGCCCGATGATCCCCAGCAGGCTGGTGACCAGGAATGAAATCAGGTGGATGGCGACGGCGAAGCTGCGGCTGGCGTTGGCTTCGTAGCCCAGCGCCGTCAGGGTGGCGATCACGGCGGCTTCGTATGGGCCAACGCCTGATGGGGCGGACGGGATCGAGAAGCCCAGTCCGGCGGTGGCGACGACCAGCACCCCCTTGATGAACGAAGCGTCCGGCCAGAAGGCCAGCAGCACCACCCACGTAGTGACCGCCGAGACGAGCCAGGCGAAGATCGATAGTCCCAGGCCGCCGATAAATATGTGCCAATCAGACACACCGCCCAGGCCGTCGATGAACGGTTTGACGAGCGCTCTGCCGGATTCTTCCGATACGCGCGGCAGGGTCGAGAGCAGCTTCGAGCTGAACCTGAGTGCCCATTCCTGGTGCCGGGCGGCCAGCGCCAGGAAGACGATCCCTCCCGTCGCGCCCAGCCCCATCACGATCCCGGCGCTCCTCGCCCAGCCCGGTAAGTCCAGGCCGATCAGGGCGATGCCCAGCATCACCACCACTGCTATCATGTCAAACAGCCGTTCGACGACGATGCTGGAGAACGCGCTGGCGAAGCTCATCGTCTGGCGTCTGCCTGCCAGCAGCGCGCGGACCACTTCGCCCAGCCGGGCGGGCAGGATGTTGTTGAAGAAAAAGCCGACGTTCCACAGCCAGAAGCTGTCGGCCAGGGGCAGTTGCCGGTTGGTCAGCAGCCACCAGCGCCACCCTCTGATCACGATACCGACGATGGTGATCCCGATGCCAAGTGCGATGTAACTGTACCGTGCGGTGCGGAAGGTAGTGAGCGCAGCCCCGATGTCAGTTTGTCGGAAAGCCAGGTACAGGGCGATTGCGCTGATGCCGATCCCGATCGCGAGCGTTTGCCAGCGTTTCATGTATTTCACCCCAAAAACAACGGGGCCTGAGCCCCGTACGGCGCGGAGTATACCATGCGCGTTGGTGGGGAGCAAAGGTCGCGGTGCGGTATTGGTCTGCGCTGTGGTCGGGTTTATACTGCATGGGGAAATGATGTCGGGTGGCTGTGCCGGGGTGTTGAAAGAATCGGGTTGCCGGGAGCTGGCGGATGAGGAAATCCAGGTTTTCACTCGAGCAGCAAAAAGCCGGGTTTATCGAGCTTGTCGAACAGACCGACCAGAAGACGCTGGCCGTCTGGGCGGTTGATTGTGCCATGCGTGTGCTGCCGTACTTTGAGGAGGCGTATCCGGACGACCGTCGCCCCCGGCAGGCAGTCGAGACTCTCCAGGAGTGGATACGCACCGGGGTATTCAAGATGGCCGTTATACGCAAGGCTTCGCTTGATTCTCACGCCGCCGCTCGAATGGATACGCACCGGGGTCTTCAAGATGGCCGTGATACGTAAAGCTTCGCTTGATTCTCACGCCGCCGCTCGTGACGTGGGGGAGGATAACCCCGCGCGCTCGGCTGCCCGTGCTGCTGGTCAGGCGGTGGCGACTGCCCACGTCCCCACACATTCCATTGGCGCGGCAATCTATGCTTTGCAGGCCGTTCATCGGGCTGCCAGCGCTGCTGATGCCGATTCTGCCGTCGCCAGAGAGCGTGATTGGCAGCTCCGGCGCTTGCTCGAATTGAGGGCGAGCGCCTAGCCATTCTGAGACATATAGAATAGTATATTTATCAATATGACAGACGAACGCTTGACGAGAGGGATGGCTGCGTTACGCAGGGGAGATAAGCGCACCGCGCGCCGGGTTTTCGGCGAGATTGTGCGTGATGACCCCGATAATGTGGCCGCGTGGTGGTTCCTGGCTGCCGTGTTGGACGAAACAGGCGGAATACGAGCCGTTCGACGTGATCTACGTCGCCCCTCCCCAGTACAAGGGGATGTGGCGCACGGCGTTGGAGATGATCGACGCCAGCCCTTCCTGGCTGACGCCGGAGGGGCTTAGGCGGCCTGTGTTCGACACAGAGGAGATCGATGGGGGCCTGATCATCCTCCCCTCGCAGGAGGAACGCGAAGAAGAAGCCGCCGCCGAGAGTCCGAGACGCCGTTCCCATGACGACCTGGTGTTGATGATCTCGCTGGGCATTGCCTTTCTGGCTATTTTGGGGACGATTCTATTCACCCTGACGGGGATTGGCTCCGGGTTTCTTGGCGTTGAAACCCTCGATGAGCCTGTCCCGACGGAGCGGGTGCTCACCTTCGACGTCCCGGCGTGTACCTCGAACTCAGATGGTTTGACTCAGTTGGTGTTTGTCAATAACACCGGGCTGACCATTGATATTCAACAGGGGGCGCAGGGTGAGGAGGAGCCGCTCATCACCTTGTCCCCGGATGCCCAATACACGGTTGAGGTTGTCCCGGATGAGCCAACGCGATATGCCGTC
>JARRJX010000599.1:0-2740 GCA_037388645.1 Chloroflexota bacterium | reverse complement strand
TCTCTACGAGGGCGTCGCCACCGTGCGCCCAGGCGGTGGCGTCCACCAGAACCAGGCCCAGGCCATGGCCCAGCGCGCCTTTCATCCGCTGCTTGCCCCGGTAGAACCGCTCAAACAGGTGGGGGATGTCCTCCGCCGGGACGCCTGGCCCGTCGTCGAGCACGCTGATTCGCACGTCGTCCTCGGTATAATCGAGAGTGACCTGTACCTGGGAGCCTTCCGGCGCATACTTGATCGCGTTGTCCAGCATATTCTGGAAGCTGCGCGCCAGCCGGGTGGCATCCCCCCGAATCCTGTAGCGCTTGCCGTTGACCATCAGGCGAATCTTGATCGACTTCGCCAGGGCGGCCCCTTCCACCGCGTTCATCGCCTTGGAGAGCACGTCGATCAGGTCGCAGGGCCGGTGATTGCTGGTGGGCGCTTCGGTCAGCAGGGCGATGTCGAGCAACTGGTCGATCAGCGTCGTGGCGTTGAGGACGGCGCTGTTGATCCCCTCCACGTAGGTCTGGCCGGTCTCGGACAATTTCTCGGTGACGTTGAGCAGCTCGGCGTAGGCCCGGATCGAGGTCAGCGGGCTTTTCAGGTCGTGCGAGAGCGCGTGGACGAACTCCAGCCGCGCGTCCTCAAGCTGCTTCATGTACTCAAGCTGCTTCATGTAGGTGATGTCCTGCATCACCGTGATGGTGCCCACCTCCTCGGAGTGCTCGGTGGTTGCCAGGTAGGTCCCGTCCTCGATGCTCACCTCGATCGTCTTGCCGACGCTGTTGGTGATGCCCTGGAACACCGCGCTCATCCGCTTTTCGAGCAGGCGGTTGGCGGCCTCGTTGGCGAGGATCAGCTTGCCCCGCTGGTCGAGGATCAGGAGGGGCTGCGGCAGGGTGTTGGCCGTCGCGTCGACGATGGCCCGCTCGTGGCGCGCCTCGAAATAGAGGTTGGCGTTCTGGATCGCGGTCGCCACCGGGTGGGCGAACGCCTGGAGGCGCAGCATGTCGTCGCTGTCGAACTTGCCCTGGCCGCGCTTGCGGAGCAGAGCGAGCACGCCGACCACCTCATTCTTGACCAGCAGCGGCAGGCAGACCACCGTGAAGGGCGGCTCGCCGCCTCCGGATGGCACCGGGCCAGGCTCATCTTCGCCCGGCCCAGCTTCCTCTTCAACCGCTTTGGCCGGGGCCAGGTCGGCAATGTCGATGGAGAGCGGCGCGCCGCTGCGCACCACCCGGTCGATCACCTCGTGGACCTGCTGCGACGTGCGCCACTCACCGTTGGGGGACGCGTCGCCGTCCCGGATGTAGGGGCTGACGGCGTTATCCTCCGTGTTGACCAGCCACAGCACCACCCCCTCAAGCGTCCAGTATCTCTTGATCTGCTCGACCAGCACGTCGTGGACGACCTCCAGGTCAAGCGAGGAGGTGACCGTCTGGGAAAGCTCGTTCAGGGCGGCTAACTGCTGGACTCGCCGGGACAGCTCGCGGTCGGTCGCCTGGAACAGGCGGGCATTCTGCACGGTGATGGCGGCCAGCTCGGCGATGGTCATCAGCAGATGCTCGTCGCGCTGGCTGAAATAGCGCTTGGTCTTGACCTGCACCGCGCCCAGCACGCCAAAGGTCACGTTGCCCAGCGTGATGGGCAGCAGCAGCAGCGCCTCGGCCAGGTAGCCCGTCTGGATTTTGATGCGGTCTGAAAGCTGCTGGCTCTCGCGCATGGCCTGGCCGCTCTGGATGACCTTCCCGACCAGTGAATCGGTGGTCAGGCGAAGCTGGCTGATGCGCTCCTCGTCCGCCCCGCGATAGGCCTTCAACTGAATCTCGTTCGTCTGCTCGTCGACCAGCCACACGAGCGTCTCGTCGGCGGAGGTGAGCGACATCTCCACCTCGACAACCTGCTCCATCACGGAGCTCAAATCAAGCTGCGAGGTGATCGCCCTGGTGGTCTGGGCCACCACGTCGGCCAGGTCGGCTTTCTGGTGTAAAAGGCCGGTGTCCGTCTCCGGGCGGTGCACGACGTGCACCGAGAGCTGGAGCGCCCCCAGCGCCAGCAGGTCGCCATCCATCAACTGGTAAGGGGTGTTGACGCCTATCGAGTGGCCGTTGCGCCGCGTCCCGTTGGTGCTGTTGAGGTCGATGATGAACAGGCGGCTGGGGGTGAGGTTCAGACGCGCGTGGCGGCGGGATACGCCATATTCTATTGCGTTGTATTTCTCAAGGTCGATCAGCGCCGGGTCGCCGTTGCCACGGCCCAACACGACATCGCCGTACAGGTCGTATCCGAACGAGATGCTGGGGTTGGAGACCAACGCGAAACGCACCCGCCAGCGCAGACGCTCATCCCTTTTCTCAGGGAGAAAGTCAGCGGGTAACGCCTGGTAGTCGACCTGGGGATAAAGGCCCAATTCTTTGAGCACCTTACCCGTCAGGCGATTGGTGTGCCTTTCGCCTTGTTCGTTAGCCATTAGCTCTCACCATTCCGAGCAGCCCCGATACCGCCCTAAATTGAAATCGCCGCCGCTTGCAGCGCCGGGGTTGTCGAACTGCTGCCTGTACCAAAGTGTACTGGTGGAGCGAAAAGAACACAACCGCCCCGACCGGGGAAAGGCGCTGTTTGGGCGAGTGTGAGGGTTTGGAAAATTTGCGGTACACTCTTGAAATGAAAGGGCAAAAACATAACGGCTGCTGAATCGGAGTGTTTTTACCCTTTAAGAAGGAAAGGCGGTCGCCACCCCGTTTTTCCAGACGCGGTAAAC
>JARRJX010000598.1:3883-4361 GCA_037388645.1 Chloroflexota bacterium | reverse complement strand
CTCTCGTCGTCGGCCCCGATCACGACCAGGTTATGGTGGTCGTGGGCGACTGTCCCGGCGATTGCGCCGCGCTTCAGGCCGATGCCCTCGATGAATCCCTTGCCGATGTTGCCGGTTGCCCGGTGGCGCTCGATCACGGCCATCTTGAGCAGGTCGCGCTCGACGTCGGCGACAGCCTGCCCGTCCATCCTCTTGACCGGCTCGATCCGGTGTTCGGTGACCAGTTGGTTGGGGATGCTGCCGATCACGCGGGCTTTGTCGCCTTCCGCCGGTATCGTGAAGTCCACCTTCTCCCAGCGGATGTTCATCGAGCTGCGCGGCATGACCCGCCGGGTTGGGGCGGCGTCCTGGGATAGCATCTGGCCGTTCTCGGCCACCAGGTACCCACCCCGGTAAACCTGCTCCGGTACCGGGTTGTTCAGGTCGGAGAAGGTGAACAGGTCGGCGCGGCGGCCCGGCGCGATCGCGCCCCGGTCGT
>JARRJX010000598.1:0-3842 GCA_037388645.1 Chloroflexota bacterium | reverse complement strand
CCCGCACCATGTAGTCGATCGAGCCTTCGTCGATCAGGTCGGCGGGTTGGCGGTCGTCGGTGCACAGGCAGAGCCGGTAGTAGTTGCCGTCGGTGACCACCGGCAGCAGGTCGCGCAGGTTATGGGCGTTGGTCGCTTCACGCAGGAAGATCGTCATGCCCAGCCGCAGTTTTTCGCGCGCTTCTTCGACGGTCGTGCATTCATGGTCGGACATGATCCCGGCGGCGATGTAGGCGTTGAGCGCCTGGCCTCCCAGCGCGGGGCAGTGGCCGTCCAGGATGCTGCCCTGGAAGGCTTCGAGCTTTTCCAGGACGGGCAGGAAGCCATTGACCACGCCGGGGTAGTTCATCATCTCGGCCAGGCCGAGCACCCAGGGATTGCCGAGTAGGTGCTCGATGTCGTGCGCGTCCAACTGCGCCCCGGCGGTTCCCATGTGGGTGGCGGGCACGCACGAGGAGGCCATGACGTACATGCTGAGCGAGCCGTATTTGGCCTCGCCCAGCATGAAGCCGATCCCTTCCAGGCCCAGCACGTTGGCGATCTCGTGTGGATCGGTCACGACCGAGGTCACACCGTGCGGGAGGACTGCCCTGGCGAACTCGCGTGGAGTGACCATCGCGCTCTCGATGTGCACGTGCGCGTCGATGTAGCCCGGCGCGACGTATTTACCGTCTAGGTCGATCTCCTGCTCGGCCTCGTACCCCTCGCCCAGCCCGACGATCCGGGATCGTCGGATGGCGATGTCAGTCGGCCAGATTTCGCCGGTAAAGACGTTCACCAGCCGGGCGTTCTTCAGCAGCACCGCTGCCGGTTTGTCGCCGCGTGCGATCTCGATCAGTTTCTCTCGTTCCATGGTTTCTCCGGCAAACTCAATTCTTGTTAGAAGAAGCGCGTGCCATACAGCGCATGGCCTGATCTATGGCAGGTCTGGCTCGTCGGCTGAGAACGGCGCGCCGGGCACAAACCGCCCCCGCCCCGCCTTGCCGAGGATCTCCCCATCGCGGTAGATGACCTCCCCGCGTGCAATTGTCATCTTCACCCCGCCCTTGACCGGCATCCCCTCGTACGGGCTGTAGCCGGACAGGTAGTGCAGGTCCTGATGATGGAGCGTCCTTTCGACCCCCGGATCGTACAACACGATGTCCGCGTCACTCCCCGGCTCCAGGAATCCCTTTTGCGGGGCGATGCCAAACAGGCGTGCCGGGTTTTCACACAGCAGGCGTACCAGGTCGGTGACCTGAATGCGCCCCGTGTCGACTCCATAGGTGTAGACCAGCGGCAGCAGCGTCTCGATCCCCGGCAGCCCGCCCGGCGTTTTGGTGAATTCGCTGAACTCGGTCTTCTGCTGGATGGTGTAGTCGCAGCTGTCGGTGGCGATCACGCTCACCGAGCCGTTCTGAACCAATCCCCAGAGCTTCTCAGGCTCGCCCGCTGGTCGGATGGGCGGCTGGAGGATGTAGTGCTCCGGGTGATCCCCCTGGTAAACCCGATCGTCAAACAGGAGGTACTGGGGACAGGTCTCGGCCCAGGCGGGCTGCCCGGCCTGCCTGGCGTCCCGAATGATCTCCACGCTGCGCCCGGTCGTGCAGTGCACGATGTAGACCGGCGCGCTTGCCAGCCCGGCCAGGAAGATCACCCGGTTGATCGCCTCTTGCTCGGCCTCCGGCGGACGTCCATAAGGATGGTACTGCCAGCCGGTGCGCCCTGTCTCGACGTAATGAGCCGTCGCCTCGCTGACGATCGCGTCGTTCTCGGCGTGGACGTGCACCAGCCCGCCGATCTCCGCCGCCTTGCGCATCAGGCGCAGCATGGTTACATGCAGCCGTAAGGCGTGGCGGGGATGAATTGCGGGTCGCGGCCCTTCATCGCCAGACGGCCCACGTTGATCGGGTGGAAGCCGTCGACGTCTTTGTCGAGGCTGATCGCCTGCAAGGCGGCGTCGTCGTCGAGGTGGCCGGGCAGCGGGAGCTGGACCAGGATGCCGTGAACCTTGGGGTCTGCGTTAAGCTCCCTGATGAGGTCTTCCAGCTCTATTCTTCTTTTCTGGACAGGCTCCAGTTCTTCATAAATCGCCTCGGATAACCCTTCTTTCAGATTCTGATATTTGATACCTTTATCTTTATACAACTTCTCATAACTTTGCCGTCTCCTGGGTAAGTTTGAGCGCCGGTGACTATGATCCCGTTTTTGATAAGCGTTTGTGGCATGAGTGACCTGTGTTTAGGATGGTTCTGAATGTTGTGTGAGGATAAGGGTAGCACCTCTGTGAACCTGATTTGCTCTATCATTAATCGGTTTTGAGGGTTTGTCAACCACCTGAATGGGGCGTTTCTGGGCTGGCTGCGTCGAGAAGCGGTCGGCGCCCTGGGCACAGGTAGCAAAAAAGGCGGGCACAGCGCCCGCCTTTCGATTGGCTTATTCGGGAGAATCGATCAGGCCGTCGCGCCTTTCTCGATGGCAAGCTCGGCCCCACGCAGGGTGTTCTTGAGCAGCATGGCGATCGTCATCGGCCCGACCCCACCCGGAACCGGCGTGATCGCCGCCACGCGCTCCTTCGCCACCTCGAATTCGAAGTCACCCTTCCACACGTAGCCTTTCTTGGCGGTTGGGTCGTCCACCTTGACGGTTGCCACGTCGATGGCGACCGCGCCCTCCTTGAACCACTCGCCCTTGATCATCTCCGGGCGGCCCATCGCGCCGATCACGATGTCGGACTCCCGGACGATGGACGGGATGTCCTTGGTGCGGCTGTGCACGACCGTCACCGTGGCGTTGGCGTGGATCAGTACATGCAGCCGTAAGGCGTGGCGGGGATGAATTGCGGGTCGCGGCCCTTCATCGCCAGACGGCCCACGTTGATCGGGTGGAAGCCGTCGACGTCTTTGTCGAGGCTGATCGCCTGCAAAGCGGCGTCGTCGTCGAGGTGGCCGGGCAGCGGGAGCTGGACTAGGATGCCGTGCACCTTGGGGTCTGCGTTAAGCTCCCTGATCAGGTCTTCCAGCTCTTGCTGGGAGATGTCGGCAGGCCGCTCGTAGCCGAACGACTCGAAGCCGACTTCGGCGCAGCGGTTGCGTTTCATCTTGACGTACATTTGCGAGGCCGGGTTCTCCCCGACCAGGACGGCAGCCAGGCCGGGGGTCACTCCGTGCTGGCTCTTCATCTCGACGACCGCCTGGGCGACCTCTTCCTGGACGCGCTTTGCGATTGCTTTTCCGTCTAGGATGATGGCAGACATATTGTTCGTCACTCCTGAATGTGGGTTTGCTAGCCTCCCGCATCATAGCATGTTGGGTCGGATCGTCAAGTGGAGAATGTCACATTAAATTCTTGACACATCCGCGTACATCCACTAAGCTTTTAGAATAGCATGTTTCAGCCTTGCTGGCCGGGCAAACCTCTTACGTTGCCCGGTTTTCATAGCACTTTGCACTTTTCTTCTTCTTCGACGGGCGTTTGCGTTTTAGTACGGCACCTGAAGCAAATTTAACGGGCTTACGGATTCACCGGCCTATAAAGAGTAGGCTGGGTATTCAGCTATAGGTATCGGACTGACGAGGAGGTGATGCGTATTCGAGGAACTTTTTACCAGCACACTCTGATTTCGTCAAGCTAGTTTTTCACGCAACAAGAATCCTTCCGGAGGAGATAGAGCATGTCAAAGTTGTTCCGCAACCGTTGGGTCATTGTCGCCCTGACCGTTGTTGTCACACTGGCCCTGTTGGCCGCCTGCGCTGCTGCAACTCAGGAACCAGCAGCCGAACAGCCTGCAGCCGGGCAGCCGACCGAAGAGATGACCGAAGCACCGGCAGCCGAGCAGCCTGCAGCCGAGGAGCCGACCGAGG
>JARRJX010000597.1:0-2848 GCA_037388645.1 Chloroflexota bacterium | reverse complement strand
TGCTGCTGCGTGAGTACACAACGTACTGCGAGCAGCAGGGAGTGACCGCATGAGCCGCACAGCAGCCTACCACACCACCGTCACCTGGAAAGGCGAGCACTGGGGTCATATCGTGATGGGCAACGGCCCGGAGATGGATTTCAGCGCGCCGCCCGATGCCGAGGGCCACGCGGGGGTCTTTACGCCGGAGGACGCCTTCGTCGCAGCGGCCAATACCTGCATCATGATGATGTTCATCTGGGCAGCAGAGCGCTTCAAGCTGAATCTGCTCTCGTACGAGTGCCGCGCCGAGGGCACGAAGCTGATCGAGCTTGACCGGACGGAGATCTTCACCCGCCTGTGCCTGCGGCCTGTCATCCGGATCGGGGCGGGTGAGCAAGACCCGGCAGTGGTCGAGACACGTGCACGCCGCGCCTTGCAGGCTGCCCAGAAGTACAGCCTCGTGGCGAACTCGATCAAGTCCGAGGTCGTCGTCGAGCCAACATTCGAAATAACGTCCTGAGAGTGCACATTCTCATCAAACGGAGGATAACATGCTGACTATCAAGATACTTGGCGGTGGCTGTGAAAACTGTAAGAAGGTCGAGGCTGCCGCCCGGCAGGCAGCGGCCAACCTGGGCATCCAGGCCAATTTCCAAAAAGTGACCGACCACGACGAGATTTACAAATACCCGATCTTCGCCACACCGGGGCTGGTCATCAACGAGCAGGTAACCCACCTCGACATCGAAACCCGCCCGGACACCCAACAGCTACTGGAATACGGCCTCTTCTTCCACGGTCATAAGTGTCCGGCCATGCCGATGGGCTTGCGCGCTAGCCTGGCGGCAATGGAAGCATTGGGTGTTGAACGCACCGGTGACAGCTCGCTCGTCGCCCTGGTGGACCTGGACGAGAACCACTGCGCCACCTGCTTTGCCGATGGCGTCCAGGTGGCGACCGGCTGCACTTTTGGCAAAGGCAACATCCGGAAGCTGCACTATGGCAAGTGGGGATTGACCCTGATTGACAAGAAACACGGTAAAGCGGTGCGGGTTGTTCCGCGTGCCGAAGCCATGCAGCGCAACAAGGAAACCGAATTCATGGCGCTGCGTAAAGCGGGCACGCCGCCCACCCAGATTGACCCTTCCATCAGCGAGCCGCTGGTCGAAGCTGTCATGAACGCACCGCTTGAGGCCCTGCTGATCGACGGCGAGGTGTTTGACTGTGAGTGGCGCGACAAGCTGCCGCACACCTTCGAGTCGGTTGTTTGTGAGGAATGCGGCGAGATGGTCGTGGAACGAAATGCTCGAATCAAGGCAGGTCGTGTGCTGTGCATCCCTTGTGCGGAGAATTGAGCTCATAATAAGAAGAAGCGAGAATTGTCATGGCTGAAAAGACATTTGACGAATGGCTTACTGACCTCGGTCTGGACTTTTGGGGGGCTGCCCAGCATAAAGTAACCCCTAGCCAATTCTTTGATCGCATGCGGTCGGGCGAGGAAGTTGTTTTGCTGGACGTGCGCTCACCTGAAGAAGCAGAATACCTGGCCCTTCCCTTCTCGCTGCATATTCCCATCCACGAGCTTCCCACACGTTGGAAAGAGGTGCCCGATAACAGGCTGGTAGCAGTTTTCTGTTCATCTGGCACTCGCTCCGCCATTGGCTATGCCTACTTGCAGCTCAAAGGGTTGGACAATGTCCGCTTTCTCGATGCCCGTTATCCTGAACTGGTAGCTGAGCTCAAGCCTGGTAAAGTCCACCATCTCATTCAGAGCAAACAGGAATGAACATCTTCTACCTGGTGCCGCCGCTGTTTTTCATCATCGCCTTTGTATTCTCCATGCTGGGCATGGGCGGTTCACAACTTTATATCCCCATTCTGTTCTGGATGGGGATGGACTTCAAGACTGAGGCGATTCCGCTGGGGATGCTCCTTAACGTGGTAAACAGCAGTTCGGCGGCAGTTACTTACACCCGTAAGAAGCTGGTCAACTGGCAGGTCGCGCTTCCGTTCGGGGTGACGATGGTTGTTTTTGCACCGCTGGGGGCCTGGTTGAATGTGCAAATCCCGGCCAAGCCGCTGTTGGTTTTCTTTGCTCTGTTTACCGCTGCCGCGGCGGTGTTGATGCTCTCGGGTTGGAAACCGAAAACGGGTGATCTGTCACCCCGTGGGCGGATCATCCTGGGGATAACAGCGGGAAGTGTGCTGGGACTGATTGCCGGGCTGATCGGGCGTGGGGGTGGGAGCTTCGTCGTCCCGTTACTGTATATCGCCGGGCTGGACGCCCAGGCCGCAGCAGCCTCGTCGGCGGTCGTCGTCACCGGGTCCGGATTATCGAGTTTCATCTCTCACCTTGCCACCGCTGCCTCTCCCCAGTGGGCTGTCTGGTTGGCAGCCGCTCTCAGCGTCTTTGTGGGCAGCCAGCTTGGTTCGCGCGTAATGGCCAATCGTCTCAAGCCGCGCAGCATCAAGATCGTGTTTGGATTTGTGTTGCTGGGTGTCGCGGCGCTGATCCTGATTAAGGATGTGGTTCTGGCTGGATAATGGAGATCAGGGATATTAATTGAGAGCTATGACCTGGATATCTTCACGCCACAGCGCCATCGCGCGGCTCGTCGTAGACATCAGCGAGGTGCTCCCCTATCTCAACGCCACCTGAAGGGTGCGGTCTATAACCCAGCTGTACCGGCGCTCACCTAGCAGCGCGCCGGGCGCGTCCCCGAAGAGTCGGAAGTGATCACCTGGCTGGCGGACGCCCTGCAAACGGCAAACTGAGCACACCGCCCCATCCCAATTTTCTCAAAGCGTGCTCCCCCCGGCCAATAGAGGCTCCTGTGATTAGTCGAGGGGAGCATTTTTCGTTGGA
>JARRJX010000596.1:0-2860 GCA_037388645.1 Chloroflexota bacterium | reverse complement strand
ATTGCATGAGTAGCACCAGCGAGTTGAAACAACGTGTCATCGGCGCCGTGGATACTCTCCGGGCGGACTTGATCGACGTCGCCAACCGGATTCACGCCAATCCTGAATTGGGTTTTCAAGAGACGGCTGCGGCCAAGCTGCTGACCGATACCCTGGAGGGACATGGATTGGACGTGGAGCGCGGCGTGGCGGGGTTGGACACTGCCTTTGTCGCCACCTTGCAAGGGCGCGAGGCGGGACCGATTATCGCCTTTTTGGCCGAATACGACGCCTTGCCGGGCTTGGGGCACGCCTGCGGCCACAACCTGATCGCCGCGGCGGCGGTGGGCGCAGGGCTGGCGATGCGAACCGTACTACCCGATCTGGCGGGTGAGATCCGGGTCATCGGCACGCCAGCCGAGGAGGGGGGTGGCGGCAAGGTCATCATGGTTGACGCGGGGGTCTTTGACGACGTGGACGCGGCCATGATGGTCCATCCTTCGTCGCGCGACCTCATTGGCCGCAAGAGCCTCACGGTGTTTCACGTCGACATCGAGTTTTTCGGCAAGGCGGCCCACGCCGCCTCGTGGCCCGATGAGGGGATCAATGCCCTGGACGCCGTCATTCTGACCTTTAACGGGATCAACGCGTTACGCCAGCATATGCGCGACGATGCCCGCATTCACGGCATCATCACCCACGGCGGTGACGCGCCGAACATCATTCCCGATCACACATCGGCCAGCGTGCTGGTCCGCGCGCTGGACACACCCTATGCCAGCGCGCTGCTCGAGAGGGTGCGGGCGTGTGCCGAGGGCGCGGCGCAAGCCACCGGTGCGCGGCTAGAGTTCAAACAGGCGGGGCCGCGCTACGATGCCCGTTGGCCCAATCCCAAATTGGTGGCGCTCGCCAAGGCGAACTTTGAGACCCTGGGCGTGGATGTGGCGCTCGCCGGTGAGAACGAGCGCATGGGTTCGTCGGATATTGGGAACGTCAGCCAGGTTGTGCCCGCCATCCATCCCTACGTGGCAATTGCATCCGACGAGGTGGTGGGGCATTCACCCGAATTCCGTGAGGCGGCGGGTTCGGCCCGCGGGCACGAGGCGATGCTGAACGCAGCGAAAGCGCTGGCGATGACGGCGGTGGATCTGTTGGCCGAGCAGGACAACCTGCGTGAAGCAAAACAGGCTTTCGAAGCGCAAAAGCAGGCCCAGGGCGACGTCTAGGGGTGTCGAGATGGGGTAGGCGGTCGATTCCGGTTTGCACCGGCCGTAGGGTTATTGGTTCTATCTCTGGTGCTGCTCAATCCTGAGATTCAGCAAAGCGCCGGCGCAGATATGCTACGACGTGCCGGTCGATCATCTCTCCTTCGCCGCTCCAGCGCTCTTCCAGGTTCTCGATTCCCACGAGCTGGCGCAGGGCCTGGCGCGTGACGGCGTCAAACTCGCCCGTCACCGGACCTTCATAATGGCCGGTGCGCTGCATGAGCGCCTGCATCTCGGCGGCTACGTCCTGGACGGGGATGAGATCCTCGCTTTTAACTTCGCCAAAGAACAGATGGTGCATGTCTACCAGCTGGTTCAACTTCTCAATCGGGCGGGGGTGATCATCCACACGCAGGTCCATGTAGCGATCGTTGTTGCCGCCATAGCCGCCCCCCTCACGCACCACCAGCACGGCGGCCGATTGGCGCCCGCGGCTGTCCCCGCCGGCAGCCTGGCCAGCGGCCAGGGTCTCTACCAACCAGTCGGCCAATTCGCCCGGCCCGCCACGCAGGCTCTCGAACCGTTTGACCATGGCATCCACCGTACCGGGCACGAGGATATTGCCTTGACAGGCAAAGCCGTCACCCTCAACGTGACCCGCCCACGCGTGGCAGCCGCCCCCCGTGTACGCCGCCGCGCGGCCCGTACGATCGACCACGGCTACCTGGCGCAGATGGTGCTCCTCATCTGCTTCTATGAGGGTTTGGATGACCTCATCGGCGGGCATGCCGGCGCCCATCAGATCCAGTGCCTGGGGACCATAGGTGAGGTTGGCGTAAGATTGTGTGGCGACGGCGCCTGCGTTGGCCTGCGCCCAGGGCACAACGGCTCCCACCGCCAAGGTGACCAGGAAATTGTGTTTCCACCGATAGAGTGCAATCCCCATTCCTGCCGGCCCGGATCATAGGCGACGATAGAAAACGTAGCGATCGGTTGCATCTCCCTTTTACCTCTTTGTTTCATTGCAGAGCTGGCCGCCTGCATAGCCTCCAGCCATTGGCATGTCATATCGGCACGTGCTGTTGATTATACGCGGCACGCGCCTCCAGGTCAAAAGTGGGCCGCATTCTCTTGACTTTTCGGATGGGTACGGGTAGTATGCTGCCATCATCCGACTTCTTGAGGGCCGGCGTAAAGGACCGGGATATTGCTGGATCACGCATCTACATTTTCAGCCTTACGACGATCGACGTCAGCGCGCTGGTTGCTCATATTGGCGCTTTTGATGGTGGCAAGCGTCTTGCGCTTCACCGGTCTGAACTGGGACGAGGGACAGTGGATCCACCCCGACGAGGGGCATATGCGGATGATCACGGCGGTCATCCGGCCGCCCGATGGCCTCGGCCAGTATTTCGACACGCAGCACTCCCCTTTGAACAGCCGCAACAGTGGTTACACCTATAGTTACGGCACGCTGCCGTTGTTTTTGACCCGCTTCACGGCCCAATGGCTGGATGATCATCTGTGTGGCGAGGCCTCGGGGACCGCTACGGTACAGATCATCGGGCAACTGACCGGCGTCATAAAGGCGCCCTGTTATCCGGGCACCTTTTCGGGCCCGCGTAGCGCAGAGGTGGGCCGCGCCCTTTCGGCGTTGGCGGACATGGGATCACTGC
>JARRJX010000595.1:0-3395 GCA_037388645.1 Chloroflexota bacterium | reverse complement strand
TGACGACCCCCACCTGCCCACCTACATCGAGACGGTGTATGGGATAGGGTACCGCCTGATGCGTGAAAGCCAATGATGGGTCACCACGTCAATAATAAACACACCTGGGGCTGAGTATCTCATGCTCCAGGTGTGTGAGGGAATGGGCGGTACAAGACTCGAACTTGTGACCTCTTCCTTGTAAGGGAAGCGCTCTAACCAACTGAGCTAACCGCCCTGCTTAGCGCGATTATAGCTTCCTGAAACTGCCGCTGTCAACCTAGACCCTGGGCAGGACAACCCCCTGCTGGTTCTGGTATTTGCCCTTGCGATCCGCGTAGCTGGTGTCGCACAGCTCATCCCCTTCGAAAAACAGAATCTGGGCGATGCCTTCGTTCGCATACACCTTGGCAGGGAGCGGCGTGACGTTGGTGATCTCCAGCGTGATGATCCCTTCCCACCCTGCTTCAAGGACTGTGGTCGGTATCAAAATCCCCGCCCGAATGTAGGTCGATTTGCACAACACGACCCCGGTCACGTTGGACGGCATCCGCATCATCTCTACCGAGCGCGCCAGGACAAAAGAGTTGGGCGGGATGATGCACACCTCCCCCGTAAAACCGACGTAGGCTTTCGGATCGAACTCTTTGGGGTCGACGACCCGCGAATGGATGTTGGTGAAGATTTTGAACTCGTTTGAGACACGAATGTCGTACCCATACGAGGAGACCCCGTAGGAGATCACCCCTTCCCGTACCTGGGTATCGACGAAGGGGTCGATCATGCCGCGCTCTTTTGCATGGTGCTCCCTTGTCGTGGTTCTTTATTGTGCTACTCGAAGTAGCGGTTGCCGGTGGTGCCGGTCATTCACAAAGCAAACTACTCTCGACCAGAAGTCGTCGACCACAAGTCGATAGTAGTCACTAAAAGGTTTCGATAAACAGGGTTATCGACAATTTAGAAGCAGATCAGGATGGTTGTATGTAACCCTCTTGCCGTTAAAAGCATTCCTCATAAGAGCTGTTTTCGATCCAGGGGTTCATCTCCGGTCTTCTGAAATCCCGCCTGACACTGGCAATACTTTCGCCCCTGACCTCGATCTCGCTCAGGCTTGTCGGCTTCATGCCAACGCTGCCCGCCGCAACGAAATGCGGAACCTCGTCTGGCTCAAACCCCATTACATTGGCTGCCACCATATCCGTTGCCAGGGGGTTGGTTCCGGCGATGATGACATTCATCTTCACAAGCAGCCCCGCAGTAGGGCCGTTCCCTTCTGTATGACGGATCGGATACAACCGTGAATACTCCCTGGGTAGAGGCCGATCAGATTTTTCATCCCCAGCGATACCGATGCCCGCTCATGTGTTTTCATCATTGGCACCGAACAGAGCATGTCAATCTCGGTAAGTGAGCGATGGACGGCCAATTTTTGAAAGGCTAATCCACCGGGTATGTCTACGTCCACCATCTCGCCCGTGTGCAGATTGACCAGCGGCACACCCAGCGTATCGGCCAACTCGGTATAACCCAGGCGATCAAACACCGCTTGCTGCATGTCATTCAGCTTGACGGGGTCCTTCACGTAGCAAGCAGACCCGGTTATGTAGCCATTTGCCCCAGCCGAGGCTTCGCCAACCATCACTTCTTTGCCTGCCGCCTTCATAAGCGAGGCCAGCGCAAATACCACATCCGGGTTCGTCGTGCAGCTCGTAGAGTCATTTACAAGATTGGGCTTGAGCATGATCGTCTGTTTGTTGGCTGCAACCATCTCAACCCCGCCCAAGAGCTGGATCGCCTCTTCGACCGCCGCTGTGATATCGCCGCCTTCGATTTTGACGATGCTGACCACCGGTTTGGTCGCAGGTTGTTCGAAGCAAGCAGCCAGTAGTGTTGCACAGGAACCAACCGTAACCGCTTTCAGGAAATCACGCCGAACGATTCTGCCTGGCTGGTGAGCAATTTTCGACATACCATGCTCCCTAATTCGACTGGGAATCAACGCTTACCCTGTAATTCCATTGTACAGGATAATTTCGGAGGCCAATAGTTATGCAAAAGTGGCAAGTGTCTGAGCCACGGGTCGCCTGGCATATTACTGTTTCCGGGCGAACCCTGTAGCCAGGGGATTTGCCAACTACATCACGTCGGGGGCATTCATACCCATCAAGTCCAGGGTGCGGGCCAGCACGATCCGGGCGGCGGCGTAGAGCTTCAGGCGCGCCCTGGCGAGGTCTTCCGGGACGTCGCTGTGCAGGGCACGAATCTCGTCGTAGGTGGGGTGGAAGGCCCGCGCCAGCTCTTCGTGCGCCCAGAAGGCCAGCTTGTGCGGAGCCAGCTCGCCCACGCACAGCTCGACGATCTCCGGCAGCTCGATCAGCTTGCGGATGAGCGTCAGCTCCTTTTGATCGGTCAGCAGGCTGACGTCGCCCTCTTCCATGGAGAAGCCGCGCTCTGCCGCCACCCTGGCGATGCTCGCGCAGCGCACGTGGGCGTTCTGGATATAGAACACCGGGTTCTCGTTGGACTGCTGGCGAGCCAGGTCTAAATCGAACTCCATGTGGCTGGTGGGACTCCTCGCCAGGATGAAATAACGGACGGCGTCCGGACCGATGTCGTCGACCAACTCGTCGAGGGTCACGTATTCGCCTTTGCGGGTGCGCATACGCTTTTTTACTCCCCCTTCTTTCAGGGTGACGAACTGGTGGATGATCACGTGGACCTTGCTGTCGTCATAGCCCAGCGCGCGCAGCCCGGCGGCCACGTCAGGGTATTCCTCCTGGTGATCCGCGCCCAGGATGTTGATCGCCGGGTCGAAGCCGCGCTCCAATTTGTCGATGTGATAGGCGATGTCGGGCGTCCGGTAGGTCGGCTCACCGGTCGACTTCACCAGCACTTTGTCCTGCTCCATGCCGAGGTCGGTGGTCTTGAACCAGACGGCTCCTTCCGCGTCGTAGACCAGCCCTTTCTCCCTCAAGCCCTCGATCACCTGGTCGACGGCCCCGGTCTCATAGAGCGAGTTCTCGTTGAAGAAGCTGTCGAACTTGATGTTCACCCGGCGCAGCGACGCCCGGATCATCTCGAAGATTTTGGCCTCGGCGAATTCCTTGAACGGGGTGGAATCGGCCTCGTCGGCGAGCGCCTCACCCTGTTCCTCGATCAGCAAATCGGCGATATCATACAAGTAGTCGCCCTGATAGCCATCCTCTGGGAACTCAAAGGGCAGCCCCAACTTTTCGAGGTAGCGGGCCTGGAGGCTCAAGCCTAATCGCCGCATCTGGGCACCCGCGTTGTTGAAATAGTATTCCATCTCGACGTCGTATCCAGCGGCGCGCAGCAGCCGGGCGAGCGTATCGCCCATCACGCCGCCCCGGATACGGCCCACGGTGATCGGCCCGGTGGGGTTAGCGCTCACACAC
>JARRJX010000594.1:0-2522 GCA_037388645.1 Chloroflexota bacterium | reverse complement strand
CGATTCACTCCTGCCACCTGAAATGGCCTTACGCGCCGAAAGCGTCGGCGTGAAAAAGGCCGCACTGGACTTTTACAGCACTTTTGCCCTGGGGATCCTGGCCGGGGCATTCATCGCCCTGGGATGCATCTTCTACACGACGGTGACCGCGGCCACCCTTCGAGACGGAGTGTTTGTGACGCTGCCGTTTGGCGTGGCAAAGCTCCTGGGCGGGCTGGTGTTCTGCCTCGGACTGATCCTGGTGATCGTCGCCGGGGCGGAGCTTTTCACCGGCAACAACCTGATCGTGATGGCCTGGGCCAACGGCAAGGTGTCGACCGCCCGGCTGCTCCGTAACTGGCTGATCGTGTACGCGGGGAACTTCGTCGGCTCGATCGATCGGCACGGCGGTGATCATGCTGCTCTCCGCCCAATACCGGTTCGCCGGTGGGGCGATCGGGCTGAACGCGCTGAACATCGCCCACGCCAAGGCAGGCCTGGCCCCGTTCCAGGCGATCTGGCTGGGGGCGATGTGCAACAGCCTGGTCTGCCTGGCGGTGTGGCTGACCTTCTCCGCCCGGAGCACGACCGACAAGATCATGGCGATCCTGTTCCCGATCACGGCCTTCGTGGCCGCCGGGTTCGAGCACAGTGTCGCCAACATGTACTTCGTCCCGATGGGGCTGCTGGTCAAGCGGTTCGGCACCCCGGCGTTCTGGGACGCGATCGGCAAAACCGCCGCCGACTACCCCAACCTGACCTGGGGGAACTTCGTCGTCCACAACCTGCTGCCGGTCACGCTGGGCAACATCATCGGCGGCGGGATACTGGTCGGCCTGGTTTACTGGTTCGTCTACCTGCGGGCGAAAAAAGCGTAAGCCTGCTCAGTCATAGGCTCCGCCTGCATTTTTACCCCACCTGCCCCGGCCCGACGCCGTCTTTTCCAGGCTATTCGCCGCCCAGGTCGAGGAGATACAGCCAGCGTTTCATCCCATTGTGGTCGACGATCAGGTACTGCTCCTCGACCGGGTAAGGAGGCTGGAAATCACCGGCGTCGGGGTCGGCGCTCGTCTCCATCAGGAAGACCCAGACCCGCCGATACCTGCCGGGCAGGTCGCTTAAGCGCGCCTGCTGGATGCGCAACGCGCGCCGCGTGGCATCGCTCCTGAACTGGGCGAGGTCAGCCGACCCCGCGGCGAGCAGGTTCGAGCCGGGCCGGTAATATTCGAGCTGGATGTAGCTGACCAGGCTGCCGTGATAGATCACGTCGCCCGGCTGCCAGCCCGCATCGATCACGGCCATCGGCTCGGAAAACTCGAACTGGTTGGGCACGGGCCGGTAGGTGTAATAACCGCCCAGCGAGATGGCTAACGCCGGAACGGCGACCAGCCCGACCGGGACCGCGGCCTGCCAGCGCAGGCGGTCGATCCCCGCCGCCCACAGCCCGACCAGGAAGGCCCCGGCGGGCAGCAGCGCCCGCTCGATGAAGACCGGACTCCAGACGAGCGAGATGGCGAACATCAAGATCGGGGGCAGGAGGGCCATCACCAGCAGGAAGGCCAGCTCCCTGAGATCGCGGCGCAGGGCGATCAGGGCGAGGACGGTCAGCCCGACGGCGACCAGGGCAACCTGGCCGGTCAGGGGCGGCACCTGCTGGACGTAAAAGGTGCTGAACAGCAGCCCGTACAGGAGCGCGCCGGGGTGCGGCGGGGGCAGCCAATAGGACGCGCCCACCATCCCGGCCTGCCCCAGCAGATTGGGCAGCCAGGGGAGGTAACACACACCCGCCGCCCCAAACGCGCGCAGCGCCAGCCGCCAGTCCTTGAGCAGCGCCCACACCCCCAGGGGGGCGAGGTAAAAAACGCTCAGGTTGAGGGTGTAGAGCGCGAGCGCCACACCCAGCGCGGCCTGTATCCAGCGGTCGGTCTGCACCCCGCGCGCGGCGAGCAACACCGCCCAGACAGCCATCGCATAGGGGCGCGCCTCCTGGGCGTAGTTGACCTGGGCGGGCATCAGGGCGAAGAGCAGCCCGGCAATGACCCCGGCGCGCGGCCCGGCGGAATCGCGCAGCAGATGGTAGAGGAGCAAGCCGCTCAGCGCGCCAAACACGACACTGGGCAGGCGCAGCGCCAGCGCCGAGCGCCCCAAAAGGGCCGCCACCGCCCGCACGACCAGGTAGTGGCCGGGCGGGTGCACGTCTCCGGCGATCACCTGCATCATGTTGGGGAAGGGCAAACGAACCAGGTAGGCGGTGAAGGCTTCGTCGTACCAGAGCAGCTCGACGCCCAGCCCGGCCAGCCGAACCAGGAGGCCAACCCCCAGGATCGCCACTGCCCAGCGGTCAAGCTCTTCCAGGCGCGCCCGCCACCATTCAGAGCGGCTCATGGCAGCCTCGCCCTGGGGGGCACCGGACAGTCGACCGGCGGGTATCTCACCACGTCACGCAGACGCGAGCATGATGACGAGCCGCTCACCCGGCGGGTGCGGGTGGACGGGCAGATCGACGCGCAGCAGTGGGCCGAGGTCTGGATCGTGGCGCAGCC
>JARRJX010000593.1:0-2818 GCA_037388645.1 Chloroflexota bacterium | reverse complement strand
TTCGAGATGTCGTTGAGGTTGTTCGCCACACTGCGGCGCACCGACTCGGACGGGTCGTCCTTCAGCCTGTTGAGGATGGGCAGGATGGGCGCTGGGTCGTCCACCAGCGCAGTCAGCCGCACCCCCCAGGGCAGCCGGGGGCGGCATCCCTCGCTGGCGAGCCGCCGCACGTGCTCGCTGGGGTGGTCGGCCCATTCGAGCATCTGTGCCATCAAACGGTCGGGGTCCTGCTGGATGAAGGGCCGGACCGCGAATTCGGCGCTCACCGCCTGCGTAAATGTCTCCAGCGCGGGCAGCGATGCGTCTACGTCGTCCAGCCCGTACACCTCCACGAAATCCGGGAAGACCATCTTCTCGAAGCGGTGGCGCTCCAGCGCGGGCAGCGCCCGGCGCAGGATGTCGAGCGCCAGCCGGTAGTCGGGGGGCAGCCCGTCCCCCAGCGCGAGCGTGATGTGCCGCTTGCGGGCCATCAGCTCGCGGCCCTCCCACTCGGCGTCGAATATCCGGCCCATGAACGCATCGGCGTCGAACGCCGGATACGCGCCTGTGATGGCGTCGGCCAGCTCGCCCACCGACTCGCGGTTGAACATGTTTTTGAACGGCTCAGGCATGGCAGGCTCCGGGGATGCGGGAGGGTCATCGGTCGGTTCCGGCTCTATTATAGTGGATAGTCGTTCACCTCACTGCGCTTGCAGACATTTCACCGGCATGGTGATGTGGCCCCGGCCCTCTGCACGCGCGCCCGGCATCCACAACCCGCCCGATTCGCTGGGATGCAACTTCGCTTGACCGTGCTTGACGATGCCCTTAAGTGTATCGTCTATTCGGCAGAACAATTCGATGATAAAATCCTCGGTACTCACGAGGGTCTCCTTCCGCTGTCAGTTTCGCACCTTACAGCTTCGGAGAGCCTCGTGTTTCTGTCAAACTAGCTATAATAATCTGTGCGAGACGCGCCTCCAGGCGCGTCTGTGCTGCGAACGAGATGTGCCAAAGGACCTGTCATGCCTGAACGCTCCACCCGCCGCGCCGAATTCCTTGCAGGGTTCCGCGATACGCTGCCCCTCGAGCTGGGGGGGATCCCGTTTGGGATCATCTTCGGCGCGATAGCCGTCAACAGCGGGCTGTCACCCGCCGCGACGATGGGGATGTCGCTGTTCGTCTTCGCCGGGTCGTCGCAGTTTATTGGCGCGGGGCTGGTCGGGCAGGGGGTGGCGATCCCCTTCATCATCCTGACCACCTTCGTGGTGAATCTGCGGCACGCGCTGTACAGCGCCACGCTTTCGCTGCACATGCGCCACCTGCCGCAGCGCTGGCTTGTCCCGCTGGGCTTCTGGCTCACCGATGAATCCTTCGCCATCGTGATCCGGCGCTACACCCAGCCCGATGACTCCCCGCACAAACACTGGTACTTCCTCGGTTCAGCACTGTTCATGTACGTTAACTGGAACGTCTGCACGTTGATCGGGCTGATCGCGGGGCAGGTGATCCCCAACGCGCAGGACTGGGGCTTCGAGTTTGCGATGGTGGCGACGTTCATCGGCCTGACCGTGCCGATGCTCAAGGATCGCCCGATGGTGATCGCCGCACTGGTCGGGGGCGTGGCGGCGGTGCTGGCGAACGGGCTGCCCAACAAGTTGGGTCTAATGCTCGGCGCGCTGGTCGGCGTGGCGGCGGGGATGATCGCGGAAGCGGTGTTCAAGCCAACCCCGGCAGTAGTCGTGAACGAGGAGACATCCACATGAACGAAGTAGTCCTGGTCGCGGGAATGGCGGCAGTGACGTTCGCCGTGCGCTATCCGGTGCTGGCGCTGCTCGGCAAAATTGAGCTGCCCCCGCTGGCGACGCGGGCGCTGCGCTACGTGCCCCCGGCGGTGCTGGCGGCGATCAGCCTGACCGCCGTGCTGTATCCCGATGGCGCTCGCCTTCATCTGGGGTTCGACAACGCCTACCTCGGCGCAGGGATCATCGCGGCGCTGGTTTCGTGGCGCACCAGGAGCTTGCTGATCACGATTGGGGCGGGGATGGCGGCATTCTTTCTGTGGCGCTGGCTGCTCGGAGGGTGATCGAAAGGAGCCTCCCAGGCCGGGAGGCTCTTCGCTTGTGAGGTTCAGTGCGGCTTACGGCTTGTTGACTGTGACGCTCGTCGCGGTGTTAGCCGACGAGTTATACGTGTATCCGCTCAGGGTGATGTGACAGTATAGGTTACACTGGCCCGGCGGCGCGTCAGGCCATTCCGTGCTTCCAGCCGATTGAAACGAGCAGCCAGTTCATGGGGAATGTGAAGACGAACCCGACGAGCAGCCCCAGCGATGCGAACCCCCAGAAGGCCGCTGTGGTGGGGCCGGGGCGATGCCCGACGACGGCTGGCGTCACGAAGCGCATCACCAGCCCCATCCCGACCATGACGGTGATCATGGAAAAGAACTCGGCGCGGCCCGCTTTCAGGATGGATGCCAGCAGCCCGTTCCCCATGTTGTGCATCGCCCACGTTTGGAAGAGGAACAGGCCGAGCGCGAACCCGACCCCATATACGTACCAGAACTCCCGCCAGAACGGGAAGCCCAGCAGCCTGGCGACGACCATCGCGGTGATAATGCCCAGACCATCGCCCGCGACGCAGTGGATCACCGAGCCAGTGACCCGCTTCCACTTGGACCTGACGTATTCGTGATGGTAAGCTTGCGCCTCGTCGCCGCTCCTCTGGACGATCCCCGGCGGGCGGCAGGTCCACAGGTAGAGGATCAGCCCGATCACGGAGAAGAAGGTGATGAGAATGGGCCACCCGATCTTCAGGGCCTCATTCACGTTCTTGTTCG
>JARRJX010000592.1:0-3966 GCA_037388645.1 Chloroflexota bacterium | reverse complement strand
CATGAGCCGACCACTGATCTTATTGACCAACGACGATGGAATCGATTCGCCGGGGCTGGCTGCCCTGGCTGCCGCGCTCGACCCGATCGCCGACCTGCTGATCGTCGCTCCGCGCGTGCAGCAGTCCGGCATGGGGCGCAGCATGCCCAAGGAGAACGACGGGCGGCTGTTCCAGACGACCGTGCGCGCCGGGGGACACGCCTGGGAGGGATACGGCGCACACGCCTCGCCCGCCCAGGCGGTGCAGCACGCGATCCTCGAACTCTCGACCGAGCGCCCGATCGACCTGGCGATCTCCGGGATCAACTACGGAGAGAACGTCGGCACCGGGCTCACGATCTCCGGGACGGTGGGCGCGGCCTTAGAATCCGCCGCGCTGGGAGTCCCGGCGATGGCCGTCTCGCTGGAGGTCGACGAGGACCTGCACCGCTCCAACAGCGACCGGGTCGACTTCGAGGTGGCGGCCCACTTCGCCCGCGTGTTCGCCGAACGCTGGCTGGCAGTCCCCCGCCCATCCGACGTCGACGTGCTGAAAATCGAGGTGCCCGCCAACGCCACCCCCGACACACCCTGGCGCATCACCCGCCTGGAGACCGAGCACTACTACATCCCGGTCGCACCGATCCGCACCTCGCTGGAGAAGGTCGGCCAGATCGGGTATACGAAGGTCAGCGAGCCACCGGCCAACCCCGACACCGACGCCGGGGCGGTGGTGCGCGGCTTCGTCTCGGTGACGCCGCTCAGCCTCGACATGACCTCGCGGGTCGACTTCGACGACCTGGCCGACCTGCTGAAGGACGGGAGCCAGCACATCGGAGGCTCCGCCCGGCCTATTTGATCCTGCCCTGCTGGACTGATGGAGGGAATATCATGCTGAGCGCTGGCGAGATTGCCGAACTAACGTAGTCGAAGGAAGTGCCTACCAGGCGGAAGTCCCCGCCGTTTACCGGCCCTTTATCGAGAATCTGCCCATCCCACCCGGCACCTTTCCCCCCATCGTCCTGACCCCGACATACAGCTATAATGGATGGACCCCTAATATTAAGCGAGGCAATATGGCTATGGCTAAGAAAGGTATCAATGTCTACCCTCTGGTCATGGTACTGGGGATATTGGGGCTGGCGACACTGGCATGTGCCATGCCCGCAGGCAGCCAGGCTGGCGGCGACGACGACTTCGACGCGCCCGAATCAGATGTAGAGTACACGCCGCTGCTCGGCGAGACCTCCTATCCAGAACTGACCCTATGCACCGATCCCCAACCGCCTTTTATCACCGACCTCGCGGTTTACCAGACCCCGAACCTGGCCGAACCGCCCCCCCGCACGGCATTCCGCGATCCGGTCTTTGGAACCTGCCTGGTGCGCGCCACCGACCGGCAGGCCGATATCTCCCCAGATGACGAATCAGGGGGGTTGAAGAACGAGTACTCGCGCGTGCAGTCCTTCAACGCCGACAGCAGTCTGCTCGTGGTGCGCGGGACGGAAGCCACCTGGTACCTGTATGATGCAGCCAGCTTGCAGCCGCTCGGAGAACTGCCTATCGAGGTTGACCCGCGCTGGGACGCGACCGACCCGGACGTGATCTACTTCTCGGAAGAAACCCGGCTGATGGCCTTCGACGTGCGCAGCGGAGAGCGGTACGTGGTACATGACTTCGCCGCAGACATCCCCGGCCACTCAGTAGAGATGGTATGGACACGGTATGAGGGGTCTCCGTCATTCGATGGTCGCTATTGGGGCATGATGGCGGAGGAGGGCGACTCACGGATTGTCGCGTTCCTGGTCTACGATCGGGAGACGGATCAGGTGATCGCCACGCGCACCCTGGAGGGGACGCCCGAAATTGATACGGTGACTATCAGCCCGCTCGGCAACTACTTCCTCGCCTACTACGATACCTATTGTGAGCACGACCAGCCTGGCGACGACGCGCATCCGTGCGGGCTGATGGTCTACGACCGTAACCTGGAAAACGGTCGCAGCCTGGTTCGGATTATCGGGCACTCTGATCTGGCACTCGACGGCGAGGGACGTGAGGTGGGCGAGGGACGTGAGGTCCTGATCTTCCAGAACATTGACACCGACTATATCTCGATGCTCGACCTTGCCAGCGGCGTGGTGACAGACCTTCTTCCTATCGACTTCAGCCACAGCGCGAGTGGGCTGCACTTCTCAGGCCGCGCTTCCCAGCTGCCGGGCTGGGCGCTTGTTTCCACGCACAGCGGCGGCTATCCGACGGATTACACCTGGATGGACGACTCCGTGTTTGCGATTGAGCTAAAAGCCGGTGGCCGGGTCGTCCGGCTGGCGCACACGCATTCGCTTGTGGACGAGAACCAGGAGCACGACTATTGGGCCGAGCCGCAGGCAAGCGTCAACCCCGACTTCACACGGGTGGTGTTCACCACCAACTGGGGCCGGTCTGGGACAGACGAGGTGGAGATGTTTATGATCGTCCTGCCCGCCGACTGGCTTGACGGCATTTAAGATCCCCCGGCGTCCCCGATGTTGACCAGCCGCTTGAAGAGCTTGAGCGCGTCATAGAACTGCACCCCGGCTTCGAACCCGCCCTTGATGCCAAAGGAGAGCAGCGCCGAGGGCCTGCCGCCCGTGTACTTCTGCGCCAACTCGTAATAAGGCGAATCGGGCAGCCCGGCGTACTGCACCCACTCGACCCTGGGATGGCGGTTCAGGTAGGCGGCCACCTGGGCGGCGTTCTCGCAGTGGCGCTCCATGCGCAGGGGCAGCGTCTCGATCCCCTGCAGGATCAGGAAGGCGTTCAGCGGGCTGAGCGCCGAGCCGGTGTTGCGCAGCGGCACGGTGCGGGCGCGGGCAATGTAGGCGGCCTCCCCCATCGCCTCGGTGTAGACCACGCCATGATAAGACGGCTCCGGCTCGTTGAGCATCGGGAAGCGTTCGGCGTGCTCCGCCCAGGGGAAGCGCCCCGAATCGACGATCACGCCGCCCAGCGAGTTGCCGTGCCCGCCCATGTACTTGGTCAGCGAGTGGACGACGACGTCCGCGCCGTAGTCGAAGGGCCGGATCAGGATCGGGGTGGCGACCGTGTTGTCGACGACCAGCGGGACGCCGTGCCGGTGCGTCTCCGCGGCAATCGCCTCCAGGTCGGGGATGTTCCCGGCGGGGTTGCCGATCGATTCGCAGTACACGGCGACGGTGTGCTCGTCGATCAGGCTCTCCAGGCAGTCGGGGCTGTCGTCGGTGCCGAAGCGCACCTCGATGCCCCACTTGGGGAACATGTGCTTGAACAGGGTATAGGTGCCGCCGTAGAGCAGCGGCACGGAGACGACGTTGCTGCCCTGGGTGGCGATGTTGAGGATCGAGTAGTTCACCGCCGCGCTGCCCGCGCTCACCGCCAGCGCTCCGACCCCGCCCTCTAAGGCCGCCACCCGCTTCTCCAGCACGTCGTTGGTCGGGTTCATGATCCGGGTGTAGATGTTGCCGGGAACCACCAGGTTGAACAGGTCGGCCCCGTGCTGGGCGTCGTCAAACTCGTAGGCCACCGTCTGGTAGATCGGGACGGCGACCGCTTTGGTCGTGGCTTCGGACTGGTAACCGCCGTGGATGACGATCGTCTCTGGCTTCATGCTGTGCTCCTCCTTGGCTAAGTGGTGCGAACGTAGATGTGACGGTTGAAGCGGATCGGCTGCCTACGGCTCACGGAGAAATCCCCCCCTCAGCAAGCCCTCAGAGCAGCCCCAGCGGGTTGTCTGGGTCGACGCCCTCGATGAACAGGATGCGGCGGTTGACGTGAGTCAACTGGTAGACCAGCCCCAGCCAGTTGTTGAAGAGCGCCTTGCTGGTGTCCCCCCAGGTGTTGTCGATGTGGGGGAGCATCTGCTCTTCGGGAAAGGGGAGGTGCCCGTTGCTGCGGAACCGCCTGGCCCGGAACACCTCCTCAAGATAGGTATCGGCCAGCGCCGCCGCTTCTGGCGAGAAATAGTTG
>JARRJX010000591.1:0-2530 GCA_037388645.1 Chloroflexota bacterium | reverse complement strand
ACCCGCTGGACGTAGACGCGGGTGGTGGTGGCGTTGACGTGGCCGAGCGCATCCTGCGTCTCGACCAGGCTGCCGGTCTCGTCGGCGACGATGCGGGCGTAGGTGTGGCGGGTCTGGTGGACGTGGACGTGATCCAGCCCGGCCTGTTTGCCGTACATCTTGAGGTTCTTGGCGAAGGCGTGGCTGGTCAGCGGCTTGCCCGGATTCCCGGCGCGGTCGTGGCGGGTCCAGATCGGCGAGGCGGGCGTCATCTCCTCCAGCCGACCGGCGGCGCGCAGATAGCTCAGGATCGCCTCGCGGACGCGGGGGTCGATCTGGCGGGTGAGCACGTCGCCGCCCTTGGCCCGGTAGGTGATCATCGCCGTGCCACCGGCTCATCGGTGAGCGACTTGGTGCTCTCCGACTGGTAGGGCTTGGGCGCTTTAGGACGGGCGGCAGCAACCGGGTTTGGCAATTGGCCCTGAATCTCCGGGAGGTCGTTGAGCCACTTATAGAATGAGGAGATGCGTGAGAGCAGCGCGTAGACGGTCGCCTGGGCCAGGCCCTTCGATTCGAGATGGGCGTGGTAAGCTTTGACATCGTTGACACCCACCTGATCAGGCATGGCGTTGACGAAGGCGAAGAAATCGCTGACCGCCTTGCCCTTGTCGCGGGCCAGGTCGTCGAAGCGCGGGCTGGAGGAATCGGTGGTGGCGCGCAGCCAGGAGTCGATTGCCTCGCGCAGGGATGGCTCCGGCACCACGGCCAGCGCGCGGGCCACGCCGCTGGAATCGGCATCGGGAATGTTGACGGGGATGATGGCGTTGGGGTTGGGGTCAGGATCGGACTGTGGCATGGTGCCTCTCTATTTGGTTACACAACTGCGTCGGAAGTGTAACCTTAAGTTCGGCATATGTCAACTTGTCTATCGCTCAGTCGATCAGACGAAGGATTATGGGGTAATCCCTGACCAACAGATCGCGAATCACCAGGCTGCCGTTCTCCGGCTCAGCAGCCAATTCCTGCTCCAGGCTGTTATACACATCGATCCCGATCACCCTTTGAGCGGTGGTGCCGACGATCGTCAGGGTAGTTCTCACACCAGGGTCATCTTCAACGGCTTCGCCATTTGTCCACAACGCCACCAGCCTGTCGCCATCAGGCAGCGAAAACGCATAATACCTCACGTTGTCGGCTTCACCCTCTAAGGACACCGTCAGGTCGGTTGGCTCCGCACCAGCCATGACGTAGCAGGTGTTGCGAATCGGCGCTAGAGCGGCTTCCTGGAAAAACGTGTTGATGGTTACATTGGTGTCAAGCCCACGATGCATGACGATCGCGCGCACGTAATACTTGGCGGCAATATTCGGACTAACCGGCGGCCCGCCATCCCAGTTCTCCTCGCTCACCGTCCGCCATAGCAACTCGTCTGCGAAGTATTCTCCCGTGAAACCCTGGGAAGCCGCCAGCGCCTTGATCTCCTGCACCGTCTGGGGATAGCGTTGATAGTAAGGGTCCTCAGGGATATTGTCGTAGAACGGATGCCATGAGATACCGTCCACCATCTGGACGACCCCCGAGCGGAGGAGCTCGTTCAGGTAAACCATGTCGACGCTGAATCGCTGGTAGTCGCCGTATCCGGGATATCCGTTATCCCAGTTTCCTTGCATCCCACCGATGATGATTCTTGCTTCGGGGTCCTCTTCTCGAATGACAGGCACTACCTGCCTGACCAGGTTGGCGTAGTCGCTGACGGCGATATCCCCAGGCTCATTCCATATCTGATAGTAATGG
Source organism: Chloroflexota bacterium (assembly GCA_037388645.1). Taxonomy (GTDB): domain Bacteria; phylum Chloroflexota; class Anaerolineae; order Aggregatilineales; family UBA3940; genus JARRJX01. The sequence goes on along the minus strand of JARRJX010000591.1, from coordinate 757 downwards.
ATGCGCCCCCTGAAATGCGGCACCACAAAACGGACGTAGTCTAAATAACGGTCGATTTCCTCCTCACTTTGGAAAGTGGTTCCATAAGGGCGAAGGCCAGCACCCATCCAAAGATCAAGCACAATGTTCACACCGTGGTCAACATAATCCGATATGATTTCGTCGACTGACGGCGGGATCGACTCCAGACTGAAGGTTAAAAGATCGTTCCCCTCGCCCCAAAACTCCGTCAGGGATTGGATCCGGATCCACTTAAACCCATTCCTGTAGACGTGTTCTGTGTCACTGTATCTATCGTAGTGTTCAAAGTGAACGCCGATGTGGTTGTCAAGAAGTTCTGTTGAGAGATCAGGTGACAGGCGGGTCGGCGGCAGGTCGTTCCCCACTTGCAGGGACAGGCCGAGGGGTGTTGGCGTCGATATCGATGTTGGTTGTGGCGTCGATGTTGGTGTCGGCTCTGACTCCGGGGCCAGGATCGAACAACCAACCAGCGCAAATACAATGAGGCAAAGCGGTATTCGTTTCATGTTGACACTCAGTGAAAGGGCCCACCCCAGTGTAAAGCGCGATTTTGCCCGATGTCAAGGTCGTCAAAGCATCAGAGGCGGTTCACTGTGGTGATCCACAACGCTGTCTAATACCTGGCAGGTTGGCTTTCCCTCGCGCCAGGCCCTAACACAGTCTGGCTGACGAGTTGGGTTACTGATTAACTGGCCTGTTCCGCTTCCCCCACCGCGTGGGTCTCGGCGCGGTGGAT
>JARRJX010000590.1:0-4213 GCA_037388645.1 Chloroflexota bacterium | reverse complement strand
CCCAAACCGATCGCATCATACAAACAGCCAGAGCTGAAATGCTGTTCCCAAGGAGCACAATTTGTCCGACGACCTGTTCGAGCTGGAATTGACCGCGATGGCGCACGGCGGGGCGGCGCTGGGCCGCCACGAGCGGCGCGTCGTCTTCGTCCCCTATACGCTGCCCGGCGAGCGCATCCAGGCCCGGCTGACCGAGGAGCGCAAGTCGTTTGCGCGCGGGGAAGTGGTCGAGATTCTGTCCCCTTCCCCCCACCGCGTCGAGCCGCCCTGCCCGCACTTCGGGCCGGGTCGCTGTGGGGGCTGCCACTGGCAGCACATCGACTATGAAGCCCAGCTCGAATTCAAGCAAACCGTCGTCCGTGACCAGCTCCAGCGGATCGGTAAGTTCGACTCGCCCCAGGTGCGCCCCACCCTGCCCAGCCCTTCCCCCTGGGGCTACCGGGCCTACATGACCTTCACCGTCGACGAGGCGGGCAGGCTCGGCCTGTGGAGCGACGACAACGCCCGGATCGTCCCCATCGAGGAATGCCACATCCTCGACCCGGCGCTGCTCGACGCCTTCCAGCAGCTCGACCTCGACCCGGAGGGGATCGAGCGGGTCAGGTTCCAGGTGGGGTCGCAGCCGGACGACCGGATGGTGATCCTCTCGACCACCGACGACCTCGCCCCGGAGATCGAAGTCGACTTCCCCGTCTCGGTTAACCTGCTTCTCAGCGACAACGAGCCGGTCAACCTGATCGGCAGCCCACAGGTCAGCTACCAGGTGTTCGACCGGGCCTTCCAGGTGACGGCGGGCGGCTTCTTCCAGTCCAACCCGCCCGTGGCCGAGATGCTGGTGGAGCAGGTGCTGACGCGGCTCGATCTGGCCTTCATCGCGCCGCGCGCCGGGCTGGTGGTCAGCGTGGAGAGCTACCCGCCCGCCGTCACCGACGCCGACGCGAACCTGGCCGATCTCGACAACGTCGACCTGGTGGAGGGGAGCGTCGAGGCGGTGCTGGACGACCTGGCAGGCCCGATTGACGCCGCCGTCGTCGACCCGCCGCGCACCGGCCTCAGCCGGGCGGTGATCGAGGGCCTGATCCGGCTCGCCCCCGCCACGCTGGTCTACGTCAGCTGCGACCCGGCCACCCTGGCCCGCGACGCACGCCAGCTTGCCGAGGGGGGCTTCGAGCTGCTCGACGTCCAGCCGGTCGACATGTTCCCCCAGACCTACCACGTCGAGTGCGTTGCCTCGCTGCGCCATCGATGATAGGCTAATTCTCAATGAGCTATGTTCCTGGTATATGAATGAACACGTACGTACTTAAGTAGTCCCCAAAGAGGAGTGCAAACGATGAAATTCCGGATCGTCGGGCAAATCATGCAGGCGCTTGACATCCTGCTCAGCAGGGGCGAGTCGGTCTTCACCGAGGTGGGCGGGATGGCCTGGTATAAAGGCCAGGTGGACATGAAAACCAACATGCCGGGCGGCGTGATGGGCGGCCTGGGCCCGGCTCTATCGTGAACATCGAGCTAGCGCCGGGCCAGTCCAACATCGCGCAGCGCGATGCCTTCATGTGCGCCCAGCAAGGGGTGCAGTTGGCCGTCTACTTCAAGCGAAGGGTGGGAGTGGGCCTGTTTGGCGGTGAGGGGTTTATCCTGCAAAAGGTGACCGGGCCGGGCATTGCCTTCTTCGAGATCGACGGCGAGGTGCGCCAGCTCGAGCTGGCGCAGGGGGAGACGATCCGGGTGGATCCAGGCCACATCGCCCTGTTTGACGCCTCGGTCACTCACAGCATCGAGGCGGTGAAAGGCGTGACGAACATGCTGTTTGGTGGCGAGGGCCTGTTCCTGGCGACCCTGACCGGGCCGGGCCGCATCTGGCTGCAAACCATGCCACTCAGCAACCTGATCGGCAAGATCGCGTCCCGCCTCCCCAGCAAATAATGGTACACTGGGGGGGTGCCGCCCATGCGGACTGAGTCATTGCTGCCCGCGGCACGGACGATCATTCTTCACAAGCCAAAGGAGTCTTTCTCATGTCATTGTGGATTCTGGCGCACGGCAGGACAATCAGGCCCGGCTGGATGGGCTGCTCATTCCGGCGGAAGGACCGGTTGAAACCGGGGAACCCGAAGGGGAGAAAAAAGGCGGCCTCCCGACCTGGGCGATCATCCTGATCGCGGTGGTGGTGATCTTATGCTTGATCCCCTTTTGCGTCATCGCCATTCTGACGCTCTTAGGCCCATCGATTGGCAGCGTCTTTTCAAACATCGTTGATCAGTTGTAAACGACCCATAACCAACCATGCCCGTCGAAGGGGGCGCGATCGGCGCGCCCCCGTTTTTTATTTGAGCAAATCGAGCACCCTGCTCCGCGAAGGGATCATATTTGCCCGCCACACCTCACATCCAGTCCCATCAAAGACGATGAAGGTAGGCGAAAGCTCAAAACCGAAGCGCTCGCGCAGAGCCGCCCCATCCTCGCCGTGGATGTCCACCAGCAGCGTGTCGATCCCATCCGGCCCCAACCGACGTCGAAGCCCGCGCACGGCGGGCAAAGAAGCTTTGCAGGCCGCTCAATAGTTGGAGTAGAGCATCACCAGGGTCGGGCGGCCATTCGCCAGTGCCTCCTCGACCGCGTCGGCGTTGGCTGCCCCCTCGCTGCTACGATACCGCAGGGCGAAGTGCACGCCGATCGCGCCCAGCAGGTAGGCCGCCATCAGCGCCACCCGCAGGCCCGGAGCCGGGCCTTTCCAGAGCCACAGCCCGGCGGCCACCAACAGCCCGCCGACCACCGCCGTGAACACGTACGAATACTGGTTGATAATCGTCATCACACATCCCCCCCACTATACGCCTGATCAAAGAATCAGTATGATTATAGTGAAAACTCTGCCAAAATGATCAACGCTTCCTCCCCCCAATTCGAAAGGAGCCGCCCCCATGGCGTACGAATACATCCTGGCCGAAACCCGCGACCGCGCGGGCCTGATCCAGTTGAACCGCCCCAGGGCGCTCAACGCGCTGACTGGTGCGATGGTGGGCGAGCTGGTCGAGGCGCTGGCCGCCTTCGACACCGACCCGGCGGTCGGCGCGATGGTGATCGCGGGGGGCAAGCGTGCCTTCGCCGTTGGGGCGGACATCGCAGAGATGGCCCCGCGCTCGGCGGTCGAGATGCTCACCGACGACCCGATCCGCCGCTGGGACCAGATCGCCCGGATGCACAAGCCGCTGATCGCCGCCGTGTCCGGCTATGCGCTGGGCTGCGGCTGCGAGGTGGCGCTGATGTGTGACATGATCGTCGCCAGCGAGACGGCGATCTTCGGCCAGCCGGAGATCAACCTGGGGATCATGCCCGGCGCAGGGGCCACGCAGCGCCTGGTGTGGGCGGTGGGCAAATCGCTGGCGATGGAGATGATTCTCAACGACCGCCGCCTGAGCGCGGAGGAGGCGCTCGCCTTCGGGCTGGTCAACCACGTCTACCCGGTGGACGCGTACCTGGACGAGGCGCTCAAACTGGCGAACGAGCTGGCCCGGCGCGCGCCGATCGCGCTGCGGCTGGCGAAGGAATCGATCAACAAGGCGTTTGAGACGACGCTAGCCGAGGGGCTGGCCTTCGAGCGGCGCAATTTCGCCTACCTGTTCGGCACTCACGACCAGCAGGAAGGGATGGACGCCTTCCTGAACAAGCGCGATGCGGAGTGGAAGGGGGAATGACTCGTTTTTTGCTGCTTATGCGTGCTACGTGGAGTCAGACTTTCCAAGGAGATTCCGTGTCAGTTTCCTCTTAAGCCCGCGAATGAGCACCTTTGGCCACCGCGAATCAGGCCGGGGACGGTAACGGGGCTTGTACGCTCCGTAGCTCAATCGTGGCATGCTCTCAACGGGTGTTTCCAGCACGCTCTGCACAGCTTCTCGGAGATCGTCGGGACGAAATGGTTTGGAGAAAAATTTTGCGAACTCAAGGCCAGTAAGCACGACATCATCTCCCATACACCAAACGGTGGTTACGCATATAACAGGGATATTGTTGGTAGCTGGGTGGGACTGAAGCGTCCAACAAACATCTACCCCCTATCCACATCCTGAGGATCGATGATGATAACGTCAGGGCGCTCCGCCCTGGCTACCCGGACAGCCTCCTGGGCATCGGTATATACAATCAGATGCCACTCGAGGTCGGCAAGCATAATGGGATACGCCTGCTTCCACACATCATCACCTTCAATGAC
>JARRJX010000589.1:0-3203 GCA_037388645.1 Chloroflexota bacterium | reverse complement strand
GTGGCTGTCCTGGAATGGCCGTATCAGGCAGAAGAGTTTGGCCCTGGGTTGGAGGAACGCCTGCGCCAGGAAGATATGGAGCTGCTCGGCAAACAGGCCGGGCTTGGCCCCATAGAGGTTATCCCCTTGCAGAAACTCATGCTGTATCGATGGGAGGAGAGGGGTAAGCATGAAAAGATATAGGGTTATTTTTCACATCGATGAGCCTAGCAAAGGCCGAGCCGATCAGGTGCTGATAAATATCACCAACTTGCTCGACGATCTCGGTCAGGATGTGGTTGAAGTGGAGCTGCTGGCTAACGGGGGCGGGGTTCGTGCGATGGCCAGGGGGTCAGAGAGTGCGGCTGAGCAGGTCGAAGTGCTGGCACAGCGTGGAGTGCATTTCGTCGCCTGTCAGCATTCGCTCGAACACCTCAGCATGCAGCGCGAAGATTTGCTCGATCTGGTGGATGTGGTGCCAGCTGGCGTAAGCGAATTGGTCAAGAAACAGGCCGAGGGCTGGGCGTATATCCGCCCTTAGCTCGACTTCGTACAATACGACGGATGCCTCATTTTCGGTTTCGGTGTGGAGTCTTTTCTTAAGTCGCATCTTGTTTCAGATGCGTAGGCGGCGCTCCTATTCTGCACACGATGCGCGCTTCTTTCGCGCCCGTTTCGACGCTGCGCCCTTTCGTATCTATCCGAAATGAGCGAAGCGAATTTACGGATAGATTCTCAGCTCGACTTTGTACATTCAAGTCGCGTAACACAGAGTATCGACAAGTCGAAAAACAAACGAACGCGGCAATTTAACGATATCTGGCGGGTCAGGCGACATGCAAAAAATGTGAGCCCGCTGCCAGAGATAACAACGAACGGAAGCAAGGGTATCCGAAAAGGTAGGCAGGGATTTGTGATACCAGGCGGCCTGTCGAACGAGTAAAGGCTGATGAAATTGGAGGGCATGAGCGGCCAGGGTCACCCAGGAGAACAAGCCCAACAAAGTGGGTGTGGTACGAGCGATGGCTTTGTCAGACCACTGACGCTGAGTCTCAACACCCAGATGGGCACGGGTTTCCTCAAAGGTGACTTCGACCTGCCAGCGCTGGACGAACCATTCAGCGATTTGGGCAGGAGGATAAGCCAGGGTAGTAGACAGCACCGCCATAGGGTCGTATTCGCCCTGCGGGTCACGGAGCAGGACCCAGCGAACAGGAACCGGAGGTTTGCCATTATGGTACCAGACCGCAGTCTGGGAGGTGATTTCCATCTGGCGCGTTTGCCCATCATACCAACTGAGTGAGACCGTTTCCCAAACAGTGGGGGGATGGTCGAGAACCTGCTGCAAGGTTGGCAGGCGCTGCCCCTTCTTTCGGGGGCGTCCTCTTTTGCCGGTTGGGGGTGGAGCTGGTTCATACAGAGCCGCATCCAATCGCACGCGGGTAATCATGGTCACTGGATTGGAAAGCGATTGACAGGCGTGCAACAAGTCCAATATCGCATAGCTCCCATCGCCAACAACGACGACTTCCCGGTCAGGCAGCCAGCGCCGCAGTTGGTAGATCATCTGGCGTGCCCAATCGCTCAGCTTTTTCGGCTGGCGAGGCGATGGCTCGTAGTAGCGTTCCGAGGGGGCGAGCGCGGTCAGAAAAGGCAAGGCCCATACCCGCTGCGCCCAGGGAATGTCAGTCAACCACATCAGGCTCACCCAGCGCAGCCCGCTGGCTTTCACAAAATGGCTCTTACTCGACCGTACCGCATCTCGATAGATACCACGTGCGGCAATCTTTTTCCCCCAGCGCCGCTCTATCGTCTCGTCGATACCAAACACAAGGGGGCCATTCCCCTGTCCCAGATGGTGCACCAGCAGCCTCAGCAGAACCGCACTGGCTTCCAACGACGACCACACTGCTCGGTTCAGCACGTGATGATATCCGGCATAGTTCGCTTCTTTATCCAGGCCCATCACCCGCAGCACTGCACTCACCGTCCGTTTCCCTGGGGCCAGAACCGCTCCAATCAGCAGTGGGTTCAACAAGTTTATGATTATCCAGGGCAGGTTAAGCATTTTAGACCTTTCGTGGTTGTTAGGTCTTTAGCTTATCCTGTCCTCCTTTTTTGACCACCTATGTACAAAGTCGAGCTCAGTCGTCGCGCACGAAGAATTCCAGGTAGTTCTCGTCTGCCTCGCTTGGGTCATCGTAGTCGATCACGCCGATTACCTGTAAACGCCCGTCGAACAGCATCAAAAGCTGCTGGGTTTCCGTGCCGTAGTCCTTCTCCCAGGTCAGGTTGAGAATGCCGTCGTTGGCGTCCTCGATGGTCGTCGTAGTCTGTCCCCAGTTGCAGTCCTGAGGCACGCAGTCGCTCCACATCCGGACGAAGAGCGACTGCTCGTCGTTCTGGATGCGTATCCGCGTGATGCCCGCTGTGTCGAGGTCTTCGTTGCTCCAATCCCCGATGAACGGCCCCCAGATGGGCGTGGCGGTGGGCGTCGGCGTCTCCGGCGGCTCGACCACCTTGATCTGCACAAAGAAATTGATACCAAAGAGTGCGCCCTGTGGTGAGCGTAGTTGCCAATCGCCTCGGTAGTCACCCGGCTCGTCAGGCGCGGTCAGGGTGACTTTCACGTCCACCGTCCCGCCGGTCGCCGTGACCGGCACCTCGACCGTCTCCCCACCCATCTGCTCGCCGCTAACGAACACCAGTTGTGTGCCCTCGGTCCAATCCAGGCAGCCGGTGTTCTGGATGCGCCAGATTTTATCAAAAGTCGTCCCGGCGGCGATTTCCTCCCCGTCATCGATCTCGACATCTTCGACAAAGGCCGACCAGTACGTACATTCGGTGGGGGTGGGCGTCTCATCAGCTTCCGGGGTGGTTGTCTCACCGGCCTCTTCGGTGGTGGTGATGTTGGGGGTGAGCGTGACGGGCGTCACGTTGGTCAGAATGTCGGCTATCGAGCGTGTTGGCGTGACGTTCGACGTAGCCCGTGGCGCATTACAGGCCAATGCGCCCAGCACAAGAGAAATGACTATCCACGCAATCCGATGACGGTGGGAATGCTGCTCTCCCATCCTGCCTCCTCCTGGTGCGAGCCACCCGGCTACCCGATAATCGCCTGTCCCTCCCACGGTAGCACGATTAGGGGCAACAGGCAAGCACCAATTTGGGGTGGGGCGGCGGGTGGAGGAGGGGCAACCCGCGCCACCGCCCGCCACTGAGCC
>JARRJX010000588.1:0-2612 GCA_037388645.1 Chloroflexota bacterium | reverse complement strand
ACTCGCTGCTGGCGACGAGTGAGGACGAGGAGATCGCCCGCGACTTCATCCTGTTCGGGCAGCCTGACGTGACGGTGGTGGTGGTCGACGCCACCCGCCTGGAGCGCAACCTGAACCTGGTCTTCCAGGTGATGGAGATCACCGACCGGGTGGTCGTCTGCCTGAACCTGATGGACGAGGCCGATCGGCACGGGCTGGACGTGAACCACCGGGCTCTGGCCCGCGAGCTGGGCGTGCCGGTCGTCCCGGCCTCGGCGCGATCCAACGAAGGGATCGCCGACCTGGTGCAGGCCATCGAGGAAGTAGCGAGCGGCGAACGCACCCCCCGGCCAACCGGATCGCGATCAACGACGCCAAGCTCGGCCAGGCGGTGAGCAGGTTAGTCGAGCAACTGGCAGCGGCCTTCCCCGGCCTGCCGAGCGCACGCTGGGTGGCGCTCCGGCTGCTGGATGGCGACTCGCGGATTACTAAGGCGGTACAGACCGGCGAGCTGCGCGACCTGGTGAACGCGCAGCAAGTTTCTACGCTGCCAGTGCTGGAGGCGGCGCGGGCATGAGCGAGGAGGCGGTAAACCCGCAGAAGATCATCGCCGACGCGAAGGCGCTGCGGGAGGAGGTGGGCGATTTCCACGACGGCTTCGTGGAGAGCGTGTACTCCCAGGCGGCGCACATCGCGGACGAAGTGGTCGCCAGGCCGGGCGAGAAACGCCGCTTCGACCTCGACCGGTCGCTCGACCGGGTGCTGACCAGCCGGACGTGGGGGTTCCCGGTGATGATCCTGCTGCTGGGCATCGTCTTGTGGCTGACCATCTCCGGGGCGAACATCCCCTCCGGCTGGCTGGCAACGCTGCTATTAGACTGGGTGTACAACGGGCTGCACAGCATCATGGCTGCCCTGAGCGCACCGTTGTGGCTGTCGGGCTTCCTGATAGACGGCGTGTATTTAGCGCTGGCCTGGGTGGTCAGCGTGATGCTGCCGCCGATGGCGATCTTCTTCCCCTTGTTCACACTGCTTGAGGATTTCGGTTATCTGCCCCGTATCGCGTTCAATCTCGATCGCGCCTTTGCCAAAGCAGGCGCGCACGGGAAGCAAGCCCTGACGATGACGATGGGCTTTGGCTGCAACGCGGCAGGGGTGGTCGCCACCCGCGTGATCGACAGCCCGCGCGAGCGGCTGATCGCGATCATCACGAACAACTTCTCATTGTGCAACGGGCGCTGGCCGACGCAGATATTAATTGCCACGATCTTCATCGGGGCGCTGGTCCCGGTCACCTGGTCGGCGACGGCTTCGATGCTGGCGGTGCTGTTCGTGGCGGTGCTGGGCGTGTTTGTGACCTTCGCCGCATCGTGGGGGCTTTCGCGGACGCTGCTGAAGGGCGAGACCTCGACCTTCAGCCTGGAGCTGCCGCCATACCGCCCGCCGCGCGTCCTGCAAACGCTGTACACCTCGGTCATCGACCGCACGTTGATCGTGCTGTGGCGAGCGGCAGTGATGGCCGCCCCGGCGGGCGCGCTGATCTGGCTGCTGGGGAACGTGCACATCGGAGGGATCAGCCTGGCGGCGCACCTGGTCGGCTTCCTCAACCCGCTCGGCTGGTTCATCGGGCTGAACGGCGTAATCCTGGTGGCCTACATCGTCGCCATCCCGGCCAACGAGATCGTGATCCCGACCGTGCTGATGCTGACGATGATGCTGGGCGGGGCAGCAGGCGCGCAGGCGGGGGTGATGGTCGACGCAGGGACCCACGAGACGGCCAGCGTGCTGGTGGGCATCGGCGGCTGGACGCTGCTGACCGGGATCAACCTGATGCTGTTCAGCCTGCTGCACAACCCGTGCAGCACGACGATCATGACGATCTACCAGGAGACGAAGAGCCTCAAGTGGACGATCGTCGCCGTGGCGCTGCCGCTGGTGCTCGGCTTCGTGACGACGGCAACGATCGCCTGGGTGGCGCGGGCGCTGGGGTGGGCCTGAGACTTCAAGTCACCTCTAGCTGACCGACAAAATAGAGCGGGTGAGGCGGTTTGTTCGCCTCACCTGTTTTTGTGTCGGTCGACTTTCTGGGTGCTCCTGCGCTGGAATCAGGGTCTCATTTCCGGATGCTCAGTTTCTGGGTGCTCCTGCGCTGGAATCAGGGTCTCATTTCCGGATGCTCAGTTGCGAGGTTGAGTCAAGGCGGGGTGTGGAAAACCCGGATAGTGTTCGTATTGCGTAGCAGGGCGAGATGTATCTCGCCCCTACCACCCAGCCATCAAGTGTGAATAGATTCCTCACTTGGCAAGGTACTTTGCGACTGAGCATTTCCGGCTGACACGGTTTAGATTTTGGCATTACGGAGGGGAAACGGCGAACGCCAAAAACAAGGCGGCCAGCGAACCGAGGGGTGAAGCCTGTTCAGGCGCTACCCATCAGCCTGAAACCGACCTCGCCTCGCTAAAATCCTTGACATTGGGTGCCACCTCTGCTACACTGAATCTCGTCAACCAAATAAACGCGACGTTGATCCGGAATAGTAAGCGTCAAGGCGGCATTCAGAGAGCTGCTGGGTGGTGAGAAGGCAGTATGTGCGCAGGCGGTGAATGGGCCGGTGAGTTGCCAGGGCGAACGAT